>NZ_JBBGYS010000007.1:0-164138 GCF_037479595.1 Pseudomonas sp. MYb541
ATACTGCGCCTCTTGTCTTGAACACTGAGGTCGCCCATGCCATCCGTTATTTCCACCGACGTTCTGATTGTCGGCGCCGGGGTTGCCGGCCTCTGGCTGAATGCGCGCCTGCGCCGCCAGGGGTTTTCCACGGTGTTGGTGGAAAGCGCCACCCTGGGCGGCGGGCAAAGCGTGAAGTCCCAAGGGATCATTCACGGCGGTGCCAAATACGCCCTGCACGGCGCCCTCACTGGCGCCTCCGAAGCCATTGCCGACATGCCGCGCCGCTGGCGTGAAGCGCTGGCGGGCAACGGTGAGCTGGACCTGACCGGCGTGCGCCTGCTGTCCGAAGCCCATTACCTGTGGTCGCCCGGCACGATTGCCGGCAACCTCACCAGCTTCTTCGCCAGCAAGGCCGTGCGCGGCCGTGTCGATCAGGTCAAGGGCGACGACCTGCCGCCAGCCCTGCAAGACCGTCGCTTCAAGGGCAAGGTCTATCGCCTGGCAGAGCTGGTTATCGACGTACCGAGCCTGATCAAGCGCCTGGCCCAGCTGGCCGGTGATGGTTTGCTCGCTGGGCAGCACATCGAACCCTTGCTGGAAGGCAACACACTCATCGGTTTGAAAGTAGACGGCCGCGAAATCCGCGCCCAGCGCATCGTGTTGAGTGCCGGCGCGGGCACGGCGGATCTGCTGACCGCGCTGGGGCTGAGCCAGCCGGCGATGCAAAAGCGCCCCCTGCACATGATCATCGCCAAAGGGCCTGGCCTGAAGCCGTTGTACGCCCACTGCCTGGGCGGCGGCACCAAGCCGCGCATCACCGTCACCACTCACCCGGCCGCCGATGGCAACTGGGTGTGGTACATGGGCGGCGACATTGCCGAAGCCGACGGCGTAGCGCGCACGCCGGAAGAGCAGATTGCCACCGCGCAGAAAGAACTGGCGCAATTGCTCCCGTGGATCGACATGAGCCAAACCCAGTGGGCTACCCTGCGGGTCGACCGTGCCGAGCCACTGCAATCGGGCCTGACCCGTCCCGACAACGCCTTCATCGCCGAGGAGGGCCGCCTGTTGGTGGGCTGGCCGACCAAACTGGCCCTGGCGCCGGACTTCGCCGATCGGGTGATCACCAGCCTGGAACGTGACGGCATCCGCCCAAGCGCCAGCGAGCCCCTGCCCGACCTGCCAAAACCCGCCATCGGCGTACCTGCCTGGGAGCAACTGTTGCCATGAGCCTGCCCACCCTGCACGACCTGCATCGCCCCCTGGGCAGCACCGGCCTGATGGTCTCGCCACTGGGCCTGGGCACCGTCAAGCTGGGCCGCGACCAAGGGGTGAAGTACCCCAGCGGCTTCCAGATTCCTGGTGACGACGAGGCGCGCATGCTATTGCGACAGGCGCGCGAACTGGGCATCAACCTGATCGACACCGCGCCGGCCTACGGCATGAGCGAGGAACGCCTGGGGCCACTGTTGCGCGGTCAACGCCAGGACTGGGTGATTGTCAGCAAGGTCGGTGAAGAGTTCGAAAATGGCCTGTCCAGTCACGACTTCAGCGCGGCCCACACCCGCCTGTCGATCGAGCGCAGTTTGAAACGACTTGAAACCGATTTTATCGACCTAGTGCTGGTGCACTCCGACGGTAACGACCTGCATATCCTCAACGACTGTGAGGTCTACCAGACCCTGGCCGAGCTGAAAAAGGCAGGCAAGATCCGTGGTTTCGGCTTCTCCGGCAAAACCGTCGAAGGCGGAGTGAAGGCTCTGGAACAGGGCGATTGCGCCATGGTCACCTACAATTTGAACGAACAGGCCGAGAAAGCCGTCATTGATTATGCGGCGACCCACGGCAAAGGCATCCTAGTGAAAAAGGCCTTGGCCAGTGGCCATGTTTGCCTGGAGCCTGGAATGGATCCAATTCGTGCGAGTTTCATGCTGTTGTTTGCGCAAACGGGCATCGCCAGTGCTATTGTCGGGACCATTAATCCGCTGCACCTGGCCCATAACGTGGCGACCGCTGCCCAGGTCATTCGTCAACTCTGATGCCGCCCACGCGGCCGACCCCGTCGCAAGAAGGAGCCGACATGCCGCGAACGCTCATAAGAAAAAACCCCAGCAACTTCAAGACACTGCCGCTGCACGTCGAAGCCACCCCCGAAGGCCTGAGTTACCAGAGCGTCGGCATGCCGCTCAACTTTGCCCAGACCCTGCAACGGCGCAAACCGGTGGAGGTGGCCGACCCAGAACGTTTCGCCCTGGAACTGGCCAACCTCGGCGTATCGGTTCGCCTGACCTTGCATTGGCAGAACCGCGATTACTGGGTGCTGGTGCGCCAACGCCGCCAGGACCGTGGCGATGTGGTGCTCAAGCTGATCTCCGGCTACGTGCCCGCCCATGAACTGAACCTGCCGCTGCACACTGCCATCCAGGAAATCGCCGAAGAGTGCCTGCTGGAGACGCCGGAAGGCTGGCTGGGCGGACGCTTCAACGACACCTGGCTACCGGCGCCCTATTCCGCAGCGCTGCATTACCGTGAAGCCCTGCCCTTTCGCCTCAGTCCGCTGTCCGGTGCCGCCCGGCCGGTACGCTGCGCCACCACCCAATTGATCGAGCGCCCACGCGCTTATGTGCACCTGCCCACCGCCTCCCTGCAACTGATCTATGACCTGCGTCTGGAAGTGCCCAAGGAAGCCAAGTCCCTGAGCCTGTTCCATGTAGACGAGCGCCTGGAAGGCGATCAACTGGTGGCACGCCTGGACCGCCAGCGTCCTGACCTGTACCTGATGCCATTGAAAGACGGCCAGCCCTTGGCCGAGTTGTACACCGTCAAGAAAGACCAGCTGTACCCGGCGAGTACACGGGGTTTGTACCTGGCGGAAAGCTTCGCCCAGCAGGAAGGCTGGCTGGTGCGTGAGGAGCGGATTCGCTGGAAGGATTGGCTACGCCAGCAGGGCTTGGCGGAGCCGGAGAAAGAGTCGAAATTGAAGCGCCTGGCACAGCGGGTACTGCGCAAGATTGTGCCCAAGAAAAAAGCCAAGGCCTGACGCCAACGCGATATGGGAACTGGCTATGGTGGGAGCTGGCCAGCCAGCTCCCACATTTGATTGCGTTCAGCCTTCGAGCAAGCGTTCCAACCCGACCTTCAACGGAGTGGGCTCGGGCAACTTGAAGCTCGCCAGCAAGCGCTGGTTATTCGCCCGCGAGTGGCGAATATCCCCGGAACGCGCCGGCCCGTAAGTCACCGTCGGCAACTTGCCGACAATTTCTTCCAACGCCTGCAGCACCTGCTTGAGGGTAGTCGTGCGGTTCCAGCCCACGTTGATCGCGCCCAACGGTGCGTCCGGCGCTTCGATGGCCTGCACCAACACGTCCACCAGGTCTTCCACGTACATGAAGTCACGGGTTTGCTCGCCATCGCCAAACACGGCAATCGGCACGCCCTGCTGCACGCGTTCGCTGAAGATGCTGATCACGCCGGAATACGGCGATGACGGGTCCTGGCGGGGCCCGAAGATATTGAAGAAGCGGAAGATCACCGGTTCCAGGCCATGCTGGCGACGATAGAAGTCGAAGTAGAACTCACTGGCCAGCTTGTCGGACGCATAGGGCGTCAATGGCGCCTTGGTAGTGTCTTCGTCAATCGAAGCGCCTTCGCCATTGTTGCCATAGACCGCCGCGCTGGAGGCATACACCACGCGTTTTACGCCAGCCTTGCGCATGGCTTCGCAGACATTCAAGGTGCCGACGAAATTGCTCTGGTGCGTGCTGACCGGATCATCCACCGAGGCCTGCACCGAGGCCACTGCCGCCAGGTGCACCACCGCCGTTGCGCCGACAGCGGCACGGGCCACCAGCTCGGCATCGGCCACATCACCTTCCAGCAGTTCGACGCGTGGATTGTCCAGCGGCAAATTGCTGCCCTTGCCGGTGGACAGGTTATCCAGCACTCGCACGCCATAGCCTTTGGCAAGCAGTGCATCGACCAGGTGCGAGCCGATAAAGCCGGCACCGCCGGTGATCAGGACCCACTTATCAGCGTTACTCATTGTTGCGGATCTTCTCGACAATGGCGGTGGTCGAGCTGTTCTCGACCAGGCCCAGCACTTTGACCTTGCCGCCGTAGGCGCTGACGATATCCGCCCCTACGACCTGGTCGACGGAGTAATCGCCACCCTTGACCAGAACGTCCGGCTTGACCTGGGCCAGCAGGTTTTCCGGGGTCGCTTCAGGGAAGCTGATCACCCAGTCCACCGCGCCCAGGCCAGCCAGCACCGCCATGCGACGGTCGACGCTGTTGATCGGACGGCCAGGGCCTTTCAGGCGACTCACCGAGGCGTCATCGTTGACCGCCACGATCAGGCGGTCGCCTTGGGCGCTCGCTTGCTCCAGGTAAGTCACATGACCAGCGTGCAGGATGTCGAAGCAGCCATTGGTGAACACAATGCTTTCGCCATGGGCACGGGCATCGTCAATCGCCAGCAGCAGTTGCTCGATGGTCAGCACACCGCGTTCCGAACCTTCGGAGCGCTGGATCGCACGACGCAATTCAGGCGCGCTGATGGCAGCAGTACCCAATTTGCCCACCACAATGCCCGCCGCCAGGTTGGCCAGGGCCACGGCGTGGGGCAGTTCTTCGCCCGCCGCAATCGAGGCGGCCAGGGTGGAGATCACGGTGTCGCCGGCGCCGGTAACGTCGAACACTTCACGGGCACGTGCCGGCAGGTGCATCGCCGGGTGGCCAGGACGCAGCAAGGTCATGCCGTGCTCGCCACGGGTTACCAGCAAGGCGCCCAGGTCGAGGTCGGCCATCAACGCCGCGCCCTTGGTCACCAAGTCGTGCTCATCGGTGCAACCGCCGACGATGGCTTCAAATTCGCTGAGATTGGGCGTGATCAGGCTGGCTCCGCGATAAATCGAGAAGTCCTTGCCCTTGGGATCGGCCAATACCGGAATGCCCTTGGCCTTGGCGGCCTGGATCAGTTCCTGGTGATTCTTCAAGGCGCCTTTGCCGTAGTCGGACAACACCAGCACCTTGATGCCTTCGAGCAACTGGTCGACCTGGCTACTGAGGGCGAGGGCGTCGGTGCTGAAGGGTTCTTCGAAATCGATACGCAGCAATTGCTGGTGCCGGCTCATGACCCGCAGCTTGACGATGGTCGGCTGGTGGGCAATGCGCTGGAACAGCGCGCGCACGCCAGCACCGCGCAGGCTATTGGCCAGGCTGTCGGCGGCTTCATCGTCGCCGGTCACACCCACCAGGGAGGCCGGGGCGCCGAGGGCGGCAATATTGAGGGCAACGTTGGCAGCGCCGCCTGGACGGTCTTCGATTTGCTCGACCTTGACTACCGGTACCGGCGCCTCAGGGGAAATCCGTGAGGTACCGCCATGCCAGTAACGGTCGAGCATGACATCGCCGACCACCAAGACAGGGGCTTGATCGAATCGCGGCATGGACAACTTCATGGAGCAACCCACATACAAAATGAACAGGGGCGCGATATTAGCACAGGGTTACAGGAGGATTGCGGGAGGGTTTTGCAATGCAGGAACCGGCAAGCCGGCTCCTACAAGGGAGGCTCAGGTGATGTCGGCGGAAACTGGCGCATCCAGCCCCATGGCATGCAGGCGGGCGTAGTAGCCGTTCTGGGCCAACAGTTCGCCGTGAGTGCCACGCTCGACAATCCGACCGTCGTCCATCACCAGGATCAGGTCAGCTTTCTCGATGGTGGACAAACGGTGCGCGATCACCAGCGTGGTGCGACCTTGCATGACCTTGTCCAGCGCCGCCTGAATGTGGCGCTCGGACTCGGTGTCGAGGGCCGAGGTGGCCTCGTCGAGAATCAGCAACGGCGCGTTCTTGAGCAAGGCACGGGCAATCGCCAGGCGCTGGCGTTGGCCGCCGGACAGCAACACGCCGTTTTCGCCGACCTGGGTGTCGAAGCCCTTGGGCAACTGGTCGATGAAGTCCTTGGCATTGGCATCCGCCGCGGCGGCTTCAACGTCCGCCCGAGGTGCACCCGCCAAGTCGCCATAGGCGATGTTGTTGGTCACAGTGTCGCTGAACAGCGTCACGTGCTGGGTCACCTGGGCGATGTGCTTGCGCAGGTTGAGCAGCTTGTAATTTTCGATCTCGACGCCGTCCAGCAGGATCTCGCCGCTTTCATGATGATAGAAACGCGGGATCAGGCTGGCCAGGGTCGATTTGCCACTGCCCGAACGCCCTACCAGGGCGATCATCTGCCCAGGCTCGGCGGTAAAGCTGATGTCCTTGAGCACATGGCGTTCGGTGCCTGGGTAGGTGAAATTGAGGTTGCGTACGTCAAGACGACCGCTGACTTTTTCACGCTCGATCGTGCCGCGGTCAACTTCGACCTCTTCGTCCAGCTGTTCAAAAATGCTTTCGGCGCCCGCCACACCCTTCTGAATCGTCGAGCTGACTTCCGAAAGCTGGCGAATCGGCTTGGGCAACAGGCCGGCCAAGGTGATATAGGCCACCATGTCACCCGCCGAAGCATCACCGCGAAGATAAAGGACCAGGAACATCAGCACCGCCATCGCGGTGTAGATCACCAGTTGCAGCGCCGGCGTGTAGATCGCCCCGGTACGGGTCATGCGCAGTTGCTTGTCGGTGTTGCTCTGGCTGGCCTTGAGGAAACGTTTTTCCTCGTAGACTTCGCCACCAAAGCTGCGCACGACGCGATAGCCCTGGATGGTTTCCGACGCGACGTGGGTCACGTCGCCCATGGCCACCTGGATCTTCTTGCTCTGCTTGCGAAATTTCTTGCTGGCCGTGCTCACCATCACTGCAATCAACGGCAGGATGGCGATCATCACCAGCGTCAGGCGCCAGTTCATGTACAGCAGCGAGGCGAACAGGAAGATCACCGTCATGCCTTCGCGAATCACCACTTTAATAGCATCAGTGGCCGCGCCCGTGACCATGGTCACGTTGAAGGTGATACGGGAAATCAGGTGCCCGGAGTTGTGGTTGTCGAAGTAGCGGTTCGGCAGTGTCAGCAGGTTGTTGAACAACTGCACCCGCAGGTCGTGCACCAGGCCCAGGGAAACCTTGGCCAGCAGGTAGTTGCCAAGGAACGAACCGAGGCCCTGCCAGGCGGCAATCAGGATGATCAGCAGCGGCACGGCCTGCAGCAATTGCAGGTCCCGCAGGAATGGCACGCTGGGGAACAGCACCGCTTCAGGATTGGAAAGGCCGTCGACGAAGTACTTGAGGATGTACCCCAGCATTGGCTGGGTCGACGCGAAAATCAGAAATCCGACGATGCTCAGCGCGAACAAGCCGGCGTAGGGCTTAACGTAACTGAGCAGGCGGAAGTATATTTTCAAGCTCGAAGGGCTTGCGCTCGGACTGGAGTCGGTCATATCACGCGGCGTTTTGAAAAAGGAGGCTGACTTTAGCACAGCTTCTCTGTTGTACTTGCACCCTGCATGACCCACAGCCTGGTCGGACCCGACCAGCGACATTACATAGCCACTACTTTAAGATGGTTGGCTTTCTCAAAATGGAATGGCTTTACTGTATGCACTCCAAGCGCCTGATCTATGGCTCAAATCGCGTTTTCGACTTCCTGGTCCTGTGGATTTTGCCCATTGGCTTGTTGTTATTGCTGAGTTCGCTGTTCTTCGTATCCAACCGCAACGTGCTGCATCGAATCGTCTACATCCTGTTCAGCGTACCGACCCTGTTCATGTTGTGCATGCGCCCGCGGGAGCTGAAAGAGTTACTGCGCGAGCCCCTGGCGCTCGCATTCCTGGTCTTCTCCGCCTGGGCCATGACCAGCCTGCTGTGGAGCCCCGAGCCCACCGCCGACACCGACCTGTTCAAGCGCCCGCTCAATACCTTCATGCTGTTTGGCGGCTGCGGTCTGCTGCTGCACTACCGCAACGAACTGTTCAAGCCGATCTTCTTCAGTGCAGCTGTAATTGCACTGGTGGTGAGCCTGTGCAACCTGGTGGCGTTCGTCAAAGGCTTCGAACCGGGCATGCGCATGATCGGTGGACGTGGCGCCCTCGACAACCCGCTGCTCAGCTCTCATCTATTCGGTTTCTTCTGCGTCTACTGGCTCTATGTCTGCATGACCACCCAGCGCCTGAAAGTGCTGTGGTTCAGCGTCCCGGCCCTGGCAGTCATGCTCGCGGCGGTTCTGGCCACAGGCTCGCGCACACCGCTGGTAGCCCTGACACTGACCATCCTGTGGATGACCTTCGTCAGCCGCAACCGCCGCTCAGCCTGGCTGATCGCAGGCATGATCCTGGGCGCCGCAGGGCTTCTGCTGCTCTACCCCGAGGTGATCACCAATCGCGGCAGCTCATTCCGCTTCGAATTGTGGGGCATGTCCCTGCAGCGCATTGCTGAACATCCATGGATCGGCCACAGCTATGACTCCGAGCTGTACCTGACCCTGGCCGACGGCAACGAGCTGCGCGAGCCGCACAGTTTTGCCCTGGGCGTGCTGTATTACGTCGGGATCATCGGTTTTATCCCATGGATCTTCATGCTCGGCTGGGGCCTGTACAAAGGCCTCAAGGAACGGGCACAACCCCTGTTTATCCTGGCCTCGTCGCTGCTTGCCTATGGCATCGGCGCCGGCTTGACCGAAGGCGGTGGCATTCTGTCACGGCCCAAGGAGCACTGGTTCCTGCTGTGGATCCCACTGGCCATCATCACCGGCCTGAGCATCGCCCAGCGCCGCCGCAGCCTGCTGCGCATACCGGTGCAAAACCTGCAGCCTGAAGACTTCGAGCAACTGTGCGCCGATGCCCACGTGATCGAAGCCGACGGCCTGGGCCCGAAGGTCCTGCGCCTGGCCAACGGTCGCTTCCTCAAAGTGTTCCGCCCGCGCCGATGGTATACCTCAGGCAGCTTCAACCCTTACTCCGAACGGTTTGCCAGCAACGCCGAGCAATTGCGCTCCCTGGGTATCCCCACGCCGCAGATTCTCGGTGTCTATCGACTGCGCGACGCCAGCAGTGCCGTCAGCTACACGCCACTGCCCGGCCTGACCCTGCGCCAGGCCCTGCAAAGCCTGGACAACAGCCTGCGTGAATCGCTGATCGAACGCTTTGGCCAGTTCATGGCCCAACTGCATGAGCGCGGCGTGTACTTCCGCTCGCTGCACTTGGGCAACGTACTGTTGATGGACGACGGTGAGTTCGGCCTGATCGATATCGCCGACCTGCGCATCTACCCGTCGCCGCTGCGCAACGCGTTGCGCCAGCGCAACCTTCGCCATATGCAGCGCTATCCGCAGGACCGCGCCTGGCTGTTCGAAACTCACTTCGAACAGTTGGCCAAAGGTTATGCGTCGGTCGCCAGCCCAGGCGCCACCGCGAAAATCCGCGAGCACGTACTGGCGTTGGCCAGCACCGCCGCCTGATAAAAAAGGCGACTATCACTGCTGATAGTCGCCTTTTTCATTTCGCCTGCCGCCTCACTTCCTCAGAGGCGCCAGATACAACCGCACCAAGCCACGCAAGGTCTTGCGCCCCCAGAACTTCAGCGGGATCTGCTTGAGGATTTCCCGCGCCAATGGCCGGTCACGGTCGGCTGTCTTGAGGAACATCGAGTTCAGGAAGTTGTAGCGCACGGCGTCATAAGCCGGGTGTTCGCTGAACTGGGCATACGTCTTGAGAATATTCTGGATCATGTAGCGGTGGTTCTTGTAGGTGTTGCTCGCGTGCTGCCGATACTGCGCCATTACCACGCCCAGGGCGTCGATCGTGTAGCCGGCAGCAGTGATCTTCAGCTGGATCAGCAGGTCTTCCAGGGGAATCAGCGGGTCGAAGCCGCCGACCTCCTCCAGCACGTCGCGGCGGATCAGCATGGTTGGTGCTGGCGGGAAAGGCTTGCGATCCATGAACATATCGTCGAAGTCGAGACTGCGAAACGGTACGTCGCGGCGCTGTTTTTTCTCCGGGTGCAGGTTGCCATCACCGTCGATCAGCTCGATATTGCCGGCGCACATGCCCACCTTGGGTTTGTCTGCCATATACGCCACCTGGGTGGCGATACGGTCCGGCAGCATGATGTCATCCGAGCCGAACGGAGCGATCAGGCTGCCCTTGGCGCGGGCGATGGCACCGTTGAGCGTGGCGGTCAGCCCCTGGTTCTGCTGCACCTGGAAATCAAAGCCGTGCTCGGCCTGCAAGCGTTGGATGCGCTCGACACTGTCATCCTTGGAGCCGTCATCCACCACCAGCAGTTCGATATTCGGGTACGTCTGGCCGAGCACGCTGAGGATGCTCTCTTCGATATACCGGCCGTGGTTATAGGACGCGATAATCACCGAGACCAGGGGTTGTTGCGCGGTCATGCTCTACCTACTTCTTTCAAACCGGTTTCGATGAGGTTCAGGTACTTCTGCTGGAATTCAGCCAGTGCGTGGTTTTCTTCCAGGTAACGGAACACCTGTTCACCCTTGGCGCGCAATTGCTCATCGCTCATGGCCAGGTAAGTGTCCAGGGCAGTAGTCAGTTGCTCGACATTGCCAGGCTCGTGGGACAAGCCGCCCGCCCCTTCAACCAGCGGCAGCATGGCCGGGCCGTTGGAGGCAATCACCGGCAAGCGTCCGCTCATGCCTTCCAGTAGCGCCAGGCCCAGGCCCTCAAGCAAGGAAGGCATGGTCCAGATATCGAAGGCACGCACATACTTGAGGCCATCCTCGCGAAAGCCCAGCAGGTGCGCACGGCCAGTGAGGCCGAGACGCTCTATGTCCCCACGCAAATCCGCCTCGGCACGGCCGGAACCGATGATGCCGACCTGGGCGTTGGGGTATTTGTCCTTGAGGCGCGCGAACGCCTGCAACAGATGCGTATGGCCCTTGATCGGCACCAGGCGTCCCAATGCGCCGATGATCCGCGCGTCGAGCGGCAGCCCGAGCGCCTGGCGCGCCTGCTCGCGTGGCAACTGCAAAGCTTCGGCCTGCGGAATATCGATGGCGTTGGTGACGAAGGTGGTGTTCTCGTGGGTAAAGCCGCATTTGAGGCCGACCAGGTAATCCCTGACCGCCGCCGACACCCCGACAAAACGCCAGGCCGGGCTGACCAAACGACGCGTCTGGCGCCGGCGATAGGCACGCTCGTACTCGCCGAAACCGTGGGAGATACCAATGCACAATGGAATCTTCAACCAGCGGTTGAGCGACAGCATCATGTTCACCGACTTGAAGCGATTACAGATGACCACGTCGAACTTCTGCTCGCGGCAGTACTTGTAGATCTCCCACATGGCGCCCAGGCGAATGCCCTTGAGCGCTTTTTCGGGAAACTCGAAATATTTGGAGTGATCCGCCACGCTCAACGGCTGTCCCGGCTGCGGTCGCCCACTGAGGAAGGCCGACGTCACCTCAAACCGCTCGGTCGGCAACGCCTTGACGATCTGCTCGCCAAGATCGGCGAAATCATTGAGTTTGACGTTGTAGTCAGGCTGCAATTGCAAAACCTTGAAACGAGGCTTCATATCACTCCATGAGGCAATCGGGCGGCTACACGCGGGCAGCCCGACGAAAAAATTCAATTTCAGTCCTGCTTCAGCACCCAAAGCAGCTCGTGACGGCGCACGGCCTTGCGGAAAAATTCATTCTCGCCGTAAGGCGATGGACCACGACGCGCAAGCCATTGCTGCAACAAGCGACGCACCCGACGCTTGAACGGTGCCCGGGGCTGCAGGTCATGCATCATGCCCAGCGCCATGGCCTTGTCCTGCTGCTGGCTCAGGCTCAGCACGCGGCAATAGGGCTCAAGTACCTGAGCGGCATCGAACTGCGGCGGCAAAGCAATGCCGGCGCCTGAATCACCCATGGGCCAACGGTCGTTATCATGCAGATGATTGGCGTAGCCAAGCAATGTGGTCGGTTGCCACTCAAGGCCCTGCAAGGCTCGCACTACGGCGGTGTGCGCGCAGATATGGTCCGGGTGCGGGTCGAGCACCGGTGTCGGCAACACAATCACCTCGGGGCGCGCCTTGAGCAGCACCGCGCGCAGGTCGGCAATCAGGTTGTTCCAGGTCGGCGCGCCGTCTACATCGCCCGGCAACGCCAAGGCATTGAACTGACGGAACAGCCGCGTATCGTCCAACTGCGCTTCGCGCGATGCCTGGGGCTGATCGGGGGCGTCACGCATGGCCGGCAGTTGCAGACAGAAGTACCCCAGTTGCACGCAGTGCGCCTCGGGCACACCGGCCCAGCGCGGTACGGCAATGCTGTCCCAGGCGCGCAGGCGCCCTTTGATCCGCGCCGCTTCAGCCTTGGCCATGCCCATCTGTTGATAGTGCTCGGCCTCGATTTCACCCGCCGTCAGGGTCACGATCCAGCTTTCATCCGCCTGACCGTACAGGCCGAAGGCAGCTAACTCGGCATCGTCGGCATGGGGCGCGATCACCATCACGCGCTGTCGGGCAGCGTCGGGCTGGCGAAATACCCACAAGACAGGCTGGCCGATCACGCGGCAAAAACGACCGCGCAGGCGCAGTTCACCGCCGGCCAATGCCGCCGCCGAGCCAGTGAGGTTCAGGTAACGCTTGCCGGCCACGCCGCGCTCGAATGCCTGGCGATCGTCCAGAAACTCAACCGCAGGATCAAATAAACGCCCCCACAGGTTGCTCTTGAGCTGTACTTCGACGATCAGCGTTTCATCGCCAGCCAGCTCAAGCGGCCTATCGGCCAGCAACCTGCTGCCTTCCAGACGCAACCCGACCTGTTGGCCACTCGGCGCAAAACGGTACTGGTAGTCA
This sequence comes from Pseudomonas sp. MYb541, assembly GCF_037479595.1. Taxonomy (NCBI): domain Bacteria; kingdom Pseudomonadati; phylum Pseudomonadota; class Gammaproteobacteria; order Pseudomonadales; family Pseudomonadaceae; genus Pseudomonas; species Pseudomonas sp. MYb541. The sequence goes on from NZ_JBBGYS010000007.1 coordinate 12,730, forward strand.
TCCTTGGGCGAATAAAACAGGTGGTCAGCAAACCAGGCTTCGTGGGCCACCCACAACACGACCGCCAGGATCAGCGGCAGCCACCAGGCCACCAGCACACCGGCCGCGATCAACAGCAGCAGCCCGATCAGCAGCGCAATGCGTTTATTGCGCCGGTGGCGCTTGAGCAGTTGCTGTTTGCGACTCATACGCTGAACACCGGCACCGGGTTGCACCAGCGCTCCTTGTACTCACGGTCGGCACGCCCGAAGGAAAAGCGCAGCGGTTTATCCACGGCACGCGCCTGTTCCCAGGCGCTTTGCGTGTTGAGGAAGCTCAACACGCTACCGGGGCTGAACGCGCGGGTTTCAGGGTCGACCCCGCCGTTGACGTACTCAATGCTGGTCCACTCGGGCGCCTCGACGCGATACACCAATTGCACAGCAATTGGCGCATCGTTGAGAAACAGCACCGAGCCGATCAGGAACTCCTTGAGCAGCGCCAGCACCTCGGCCAGGCGCTCGGCGCCCGTGGCCGCAAAGCCCCAGCGGCGCTGGAACAGATCGCAATAGATCGCCGCCAGTTCCGTGCTCGAAAACTCGCTCACCGCCCGCACCACGCCGCCCGCCTCTTCCAGCAGACGCAGTTCGCGGCGCTGGTTGTAGCGAAACTTCTTCGACAAGTCTTCGGGGGTACGCGCCATGGCTAATTGCTCGGCCTGGGGCTTGAGGGTGCTGATACGACCCTCGTTCAGCGCTGAGAGGTAGCGCCCGCGATGGCGCACCGGCAACTGCGCATCGGCAGCGATCGGCAGGATGATCTCGGCATTGCCCAGGTCAAACAAACCTTTCTTGCCGCTGCGTTTGAGCACGTCCTTGGACAGGGCCAGGTCGCGCCCCCAGGTGGCAATCGCCCCCTTGAGTTCGCCGTCCTGTTCCCAGCCCAGGTAGCGCACAGGAATCTGCGCCAGGCCCGCCAACCGCTCGACAATCTGCGGATGGGTCGCCACGCTGCCGCCGAACCGCTGCCAGGCCTGGGCGTAAACCTCGGCCTCGACTGGCGCCCAGCCACGCTCACGCCAACCCTGGAAGCGGTTCAGCATTTAGACCACGGCGTCATAAGGGTCCACGCCGTCTTTGACGACCAGGATGTCTTCCATGATCAGGTATTGCAGGTCGGAGCCGAAGAACATGTCCAGCGCGTCTTTCGGCGAGCAGATCATCGCTTCGCCACGACGGTTGAGCGAGGTGTTCAGCGACACACCGTTACCGGTCAGCACTTCCAGCTCTTTCATCATGTCGTAGTAGCGCGGGTTGTACTCGCGCTTGAGCACCTGGGCGCGGGAGGTGCCATCTTCATGGACAACTTCCGGCACTCGGGTCTTCCACTCTTCCGCCACTTCAAAGGTGAAGGTCATGAACGGCGCCGGATGGTCGACCTTGATCATCTGTGGGGCGACAGTGTCGAGCATCGACGGGCAGAAAGGCCTCCAGCGCTCGCGGAACTTGATCTGGTGGTTGATGCGGTCAGCCACGCCGGTGGCGCTCGGGCAACCGATGATCGAACGACCGCCCAAGGCGCGCGGGCCAAACTCCATGCGGCCTTGGAACCAGGCCACCGGGTTGCCGTCGACCATGATCTTGGCGATGCGCTGCGGCATGTTGTCGATCTTGCGCCACACGGGCTTGCTTTCGTGCTTGGCGCACGCCGCAATCACCTCTTCGTTGCTGTAGGACGGGCCGAGGTAGACGTGCTCCATCTTCTCGACCGGTACACCACGGGCGTGGGACACGTAGGCCGCTGCACCGACAGCCGTGCCGGCATCGCCGGACGCTGGCTGCACGAACAGCTCCTTCACGTCGTCGCGGGCAATGATCTTCTGGTTCAGCTTGACGTTCAACGCGCAGCCGCCAGCAAAGGCCAGCTTGCCGGTGTCTTTCAGAATGTCGCCCAGGTAGTGGTCGATCATCTGCAGCGCCAGCTTCTCGAACAGCGCTTGCATGCTGGCGGCGTAGTGGATGTACGGCTCGTCGGCGATATCGCCTTCGCGCTTCGGACCCAGCCACTCGATCAGTTTTGGCGAGAAGTAGAACCCCTTGCCCTTTTCTTTGTAGCGGCGCAGGCCGATGACGTTGGCGTATTCGGTATTGATCACCAACTCGCCGTTTTCAAAGGAGGCCAGGCGCGAGAAGTCGTATTTGCTGGCGTCGCCGTACGGCGCCATGCCCATGACCTTGAACTCGCCGTCGAGCATCTCGAAACCGAGGAACTCAGTGATCGCGCCGTACAGGCCGCCGAGGGAGTCCGGGTCAAAGAATTCCTTGATCTTGTGGATCTTGCCGTTTTCGCCGTAGCCGAAGAACGTGGTGGCGTACTCACCTTTACCGTCGATGCCGAGGATCGCGGTTTTCTCCTGGAAGCCGGAGCAGTGGTAGGCGCTGGAAGCGTGGGCCAGGTGGTGTTCAACCGGCTCGATCTTGATTTTCTTTGGATCGAAGCCCAGTTGCTCCAGGCACCAGACGATCTTGTTGCGATAGCGCTTGTAGCGACGGTTGCCCATCAGGATCGCGTCAAGGGCGCGGTCCGGGGCGTACCAGTAACGCTTGGCGTAGTGCCAGCGCGCCTCGCCGAACAGGCTGATCGGGGCGAACGGAATCGCCACCACGTCAACGTCGGAAGGCTTGATGCCGGCTTGTTCCAGGCAGAACTTCGCCGATTCGTAGGGCATGCGGTTCTTTGCATGTTTGTCGCGTACGAAGCGCTCTTCTTCGGCGGCCGCGATCAGCTTGCCGTCGATGTACAAGGCTGCGGAAGGATCATGGCTAAGGGCGCCGGACAGGCCAAGAATCGTCAATGCCACAGGGGTCTAGCCTCTTTTAGTCTGCATGCAGGCGGGTTGCGCCTGAAAAAAGTGTGCCTCCTGCCCGGGCAGGAAACAGCTAAAGGGCGGGATTATAGCTTAAAAGCGAAGGGAAGCTGTTAGCGGCAAGCGTCAAGAGGGATCAGCGGAAGATCTCGATGCTGCCGTCCTGACTCTGGCGGTAAATGGTGTAGGGCAAGAAAAATGTATCCAGGACAGCAGATACGGGCACATCGAGAAAAGGCCATGGAACATCGTTCAAGGAGACCCCACTTCCAGAGTTCGGTGGCGCATGCAGCACGCACAAGTCATAAGCCACTCCGCTGTAAACGCGCGGAACCGACTGGCAATAGGTTTTTTTCGCTTTGAGCGACTGGACTGTAGCACTGTCTTCACGCAGCACCGTGGTCATGGTGCCGCAACCGGCCACCATCAAAGACACACCCAGCAATGCCAATAACCCTGCAACGTTAGACATCATAAATCTCTCCAATCTGTAGAGGGACCAAAAACCTACCACCGCACCCAGCTATTTACAGTCACCCGACAACGTAACGTTGCGTAGGAAACGTCCCATATGTCTGACGTGTCAGAAATTCGGTAAACGAGGGAGGCAGCCGTTAAACTCGCGTTTTTTTGCGCCTACGCTCCTTACCACGCGTCGCGCCACTGATCCGGCCTCTCCATGAACACAATTGCCTCCACTCGCCTTGCCCTATTACTGCTGGGCCTGAGCACTCCTGCGCTGGCCGATGATGCCGCGTTGATCCTCGACCCCAGCGTGGTCACCGGCTCACGCAGCGCCAGCCCGACCTTCGACCTGCCCTACTCGGTCGACGGCATCAGCCGTGAGCAGATCAGCGACGGCCAATTGGGCATCAATGCCTCCGAGGCGCTGGCCCGCGTGCCGGGTCTGGTGGTGCAGAACCGCCAGAACTACGCCCAAGACCTACAGATTTCTTCCCGCGGCTTCGGCGCCCGCTCCGCCTTCGGTGTGCGCGGCATCAAGCTGATCGCCGATGGCATTCCCGCCAGCACGCCGGATGGCCAGGGCCAGGCAGCCACGTTCAACCTCGACACCGCTGAACGCATCGAAGTGCTGCGCGGCCCTGCGGCCACCTTGTATGGCAGCAATGCTGGCGGCGTGATCCAGATGTTCTCCCGCGACGGCGAAGGCCCGCCGCGCATTGGCGCCGAAACCCTGGTGGGCAGCGACGGTTTGAACAAGAACCACCTGACCGCCGAGGGCGCAGCGAATGGCGCAGGCTTCGTGCTCGACGCCTCGCGCATGGACACCAACGGCTACCGCGACCACAGCAGCGCGCGCCGCGACCAGACCTTCGCCAAGTTGAACTTGCAGCCGGATGACGACAGCAAACTCGCATTGATCTACAGCAGCCTGGAACAAAACGGCACGCAGGATCCGTTGGGGCAGACCTGGGCGGCGTACAAGGCCGATCCGCGCTCGGTGAGTGCCAATGCACTCACCTACAACACGCGAAAAAGTATCGATCATCAGCAATTGGGGATGAATTACGAACGTTACATCGGTGATGCGACGTTGCAGGTGAATGCGTATACAGGGCGGCGGAGTGTGATTCAGTACCTGTCGATTCCTGACAAGTTCGCCAGTGGTGTGACCAACCCTGCCAATGCGCGCGGCGGCGTGGTGGCGTTCGACCGCAAGTTCTACGGCGGTTCCGTCCACTGGTTGCAACCTATCACCAGCGTTCCGGGCGACCTGACCCTGATCGCCGGCGTCGACTACGACCGCAGCCAGGACGATCGCCAAGGCTATTCCAACACCGTCAATGGCGTTCACGGCGTAAAAGGCGCTCTTGGCCGTGACGAAATCGACACCGCCACCAGCCTTGACCCATTCGTGCAAGCCAACTGGTTACTCGGTGACTGGACGCTGCAAGCAGGCCTACGCCACAGCACCATGGAAATGAAAGTAAACGACCACTTCCTCGGCGACGGCAACGACAGCGGCAGCAAGACTTACCAGAAGAACACACCGTCAGTCAGCGTCATGTACGCCTTCACACCTGACTTGCATGGCTACGTCAGCGCTGGCAAAGGCTTTGAAACCCCGACGCAAGCTGAATCGGCATATTCCGGCAACTCAAACGGCTTCAACTTCGCGCTCAAGCCTTCGGTCAGCACGCAGTATGAGGTGGGCCTGAAAGCACGCGTCGGCGAGGACACACGCATCAACGCCGCCGTATTCCAGATCACGACCGAAGACGAGTTGGTGGTGCAGCAATCCAGCGGCGGCCGTACGACTTACCAAAACGCCGGCCGTACCCTGCGCCGCGGCTTCGAACTGGGCATCGAAAGCCAGCTCAGCGAACACTGGAGCACCCACCTCGCCTACACCCGCCTGCAAGCCACCTACGACAGCGACTTCACCAGCGGTGGCAGCACCGCCGTCGACAAGGGCAACTACCTGCCCGGCGTGCCGCAAACCACGCTGTTCGCCGAACTCAACTGGAAGCCCCGCGACTGGGTCAGCACCGCCATCGAAGGCCTGTACCGCAGCAAGGTGTATGTCGAAGACACCAACAGCCAGCGTGCCGCGCCGGCCTACAGCGTCTTCAACTGGCGCGCACGTTTTGAGCAGAAAGTCGAACACTGGACCTTCCACCAGACCCTGCGCCTGGACAACTTGCTCGACCGCCAATACGTCGGCTCGGTGATCGTCGGCGATGGCAACAACCGTTACTACGAAGCCGCTCCTGGCCGCTCGTGGTACGCCGGTGCTGGTGCCGAGTACCAATTCTAAAACCACCACAAGGCTCATGTGGGAGCTGGCTTGCCTGCGAATGCGTTAGGTCAGCAACAAATGTACTAACTGACACACCCTGTTCGCGGGCAAGCCCGCTCCCACATTTTGACCGCGATCAAACCTGAGCTGGCAAGCGCTGATCGATGAGTTTGTACAACGCACTCTCCGATGGCCAGTTACGCATAAACCGCGCACGATCCTTGGCATACGCTGAGGCAAAGCTGGCGTCGGAGGTGTGTTGGCACATGGCATCAAGGTCGATCAGCGACCAGCGATCCGTGTCCCAAAACAGGTTGTGCCCCTTGAAATCACCATGGCTGATGCGCTCGCGGATCAGTTCAGCGAACAGGTAATCCAGCGCCTGCAGCTCGTTTTCCGGCGCATCGCCGTTTTCAACGTACGGCGCAAAGCGTTCGATGATGTCCTGGCCAGGCAGGTATTCGGTGATCAGGTACGCGCGGCTACGCAACCAGAAAAAGCGTTTTTCCAGTACCGCCAGCGGCTTGGGCGTGGCAATACCGAGGAACGCCAGGCGGTTGCCTTCACGCCAGGAATGCCAGGCGCGACTCGGACGCCAGAAGCGCTTGAGCCAATGGGCGAAACCCTTGATGTTGTAGCGTTTGATCACCAACTGACGCCCAGCCACTTCGACCTTGGCCACGCTGGCAGCACCACCGGTTTTATACAGATGGCCCTTATCCAGCAGCGAATCGGCCTGCTCCAGCACCGGCAGCATCGCCGCCTCTTCTTCGCGGCGAATGGCGCGCAAGGCAAAAGCGCCACGCACCACGCTGAACAAGGTGCACTCGCGCCCGACTTTGTTCAAAAAGTCCTTGAGGCGCCAGGCGCTGACCTTGCGCACCTGCTTCTCCAGGGCTTCCAACGGCAGGGCGTGCTCGCCATTGCTCAGCAGGTAGTACACCAGCAGTTCTTCGGTGAACGGTTCGAGATTCTTTGGCAACTGGGCGAAAAACACGCCGAGGTTTTCCAGGACGCGGTTGCGCGACAACGGCTTGCCCGCCTCTTCGACGCGGATCCCGGCGCCATCGATCAGGTACAGCTTGCCGTCTTGGCGCAGCAGGTTGTCCAGGTGCAGGTCTTCCTGCCACAGCCCCCGAGTGTGCATCTGCGCAATTGCGCCCAGCGCTTCGGCCAGCACCGCAGTTTGTTCGTCAGCCAATGGCGGCAACCCTTCGACGGCCTGCCAGGCATCGGCCAGGCTTTCGGCGCCCTCGATGAATTCGAACAGCAGCCAACCGCCCTCGCCTTCCTGCAAGCCATCGGCCAGCAACAACGGCGTGGTCAGGCCTTGCTCGGCCAGCAGGCGCACGCCGCTGAGCTCTCGCTGAAAGTGCCGTGCCGCCTTGCTGCCCACCAGTAACTTGGCCAACACCGGACGGCCACGCCACACGGCGGCGCCTACATAGCGTTCGCCCGGCAGCACGCGCAACAGGCTTAACAGTTGCAACTGACCTGGGCCCGCCGCATCGGCCAGCTCAAGTGTCAGGGGCAAGTCCGGGGAACGGCCGGCGGTTTTCAGCTCGGACAAACGCATCAACGGTTTTCCTTGTGGCTGCGGCGGACGGTCAATTTCTGTAGCCAAGTGGCGACCAGCGCGCCGTCCTCCGGCTGATCGAGGTAGGCAGCCAGCAGTTGACGCACCTGCTCGTGAGACCACTGCGGCGCACGACGCAACAGCGGCTCCAGGTCCTTGACCCGATCACGCCAGCCGAACAGCAGCGGGCGGGTTTTCTCCAGGTCGATCAACTGCGCGGCATAACCGTCGCCGGTGGCCTGTAGGAAAATATGCTTGGGATAGAAACAGCCATGCACCTGGCCGACACTGTGCAATTGACGCGCAAGCTGACCGCAGGCCAGCAGGATCGCGCAGTGCTGCGCATCGCTCAGTTGCGCCCACTGCTCCAGCAGCGAATCCAGGTCATTCCAGCCGTCCAGGGCGCGGGTCAGCAACATGGCGCGGTGTTCGCCGTTAACTTTACGCTCGCCGTAGAACGCCGCTTGCAAGGCGGGAATACCGAGCTTGCGATAACGGCTGATATTGCGGAATTCGCGGGAAAAACTCGGCTCGCCAAAAGGGCGGTGCAAGCTGCGCGTCAGGTAATTACTCTGGCGCTTGAGGTAGTAACCCTGACCGTCGAGTTCAAGGCGGAACACGCTGCTCCAGCCACCGCGACTGGTATTGGGTTCATCCACCGCGTCCAGTTGTTTGGCCCACAAGGCATCGAACGTCGCCAGGCCGTGCCGCTCCAACAGCGCACGGTCTTCAGCCGCCAGGAAATCACTCATTCGCGTCCCTCGAAAAACTTCACCACGTGGCGAATCCGCTCTTTATCCGATGCACTCAAGTGCCGGCACTGACGGTACTGCATGTAGAAGCGCAGGCGCTGGGTGGCGGACAGGTGATATTTGGCCACCTTGTCCAGGCAGGCCAAGTCTTTGGTGATGCGGTACTTGAGCCAAAACCCACGCCAGAAATCGCCATTGGGGCAATCGATCAGGTACAGGGTGGCCTGGTCATCGATCAGCAGGTTGCGCCACTTCAAATCATTATGGGTAAACCGATGGTCGTGCATCGTGCGCGTGTATTCGGCGAGTTGGCGGCTCACCGCATTGACCCACTTGGGGTCGCTCAGGCGCGCGTCGTTGCGCTCGGCCAGCACCGAGAGGTCTTCGGTCCTCGGCAGCTCGCGGGTGATCATCGCCCCACGGTTGTAGGCCAGGCCTTTGCGTTCCAGACCCCAGGCCACCACATCGGCGGTGGGAATGCCCCACTTGGCGAAGCGCTTGAGGTTCTGCCATTCGGACTTGACCCGCGGCTTGCCCAAGTAACGCCGCAGGCCCTTGCCGGCGCCGGTGTAGCGCTTGACGTAGTAATTGACCCCGCCGCGCTCCACGCGGATCACTTCCGACAGTGGGTCACGGGTCAGCCGCTCGCCTTGCAGGGCGAATACCGCTTCGAGGCTTCCAAAATCATCCGCCAGATTGGCGTAAGCAGGCTCCAGGTTCCAACCCGCCATCAGATTGCATCCCCGAGGCGCTGCTTGCGCGCGTAGAGCTTGTCGGCCTTGCGCTGCATCAGGTTCAACGACGCCGATTGCTCGGCCAGAATCTGGCGCAGCGGCTGGCGGAAGTAACCCTTGAGGAAGCGCAGTTTGTCGCGACGGGTCAGGCCAATCTCCAGCGCCGAGTAGTACAGCGCGGAGAGATCCTTGTCGCGCCAGCGCAACGGCAAGTGCGCGCGCAATTGGGCGCGGTGCAGGTCGATCACCGACAGCTTGATGCTCTTCGCATCGATGGGCTTGGCAGTGTCCAGCAGGAAATGGCACAGGTAGCAGTCGCGGTGGTTCACACCGCCACGGTGCATGTCGCCGACCATGCGCGCCAGTTCATGGGTGAGCGCATGACGCAACGCAGGCGCCGGAGGCTCGGCCACCCAGTTGATGGTCAGGTCTTCCAGGCTAAGGGTCGGCGCCAGCTCTTCAGTGATGATGAATGAGTGCTGGTCCGCCGGATTGCTGCCTTTTTCGCCGAAGGCCACGCCAGTCATGGTCGGAACGCCCAGTTCCTGCAAGCGGTGGATGGCATCCCACTCCAAGCCAGCGCCTAGCACCGGCAACTTGGCGGTGATCAGGTTCTTGAAGATTTCCGCCCAGCCAATGCCGCGATGAATTTTCACAAAATACGGACGGCCATCCACCACGGTACGCAGGGTGCGACGCGCCGCCAGCTCACGGAATACTTCGCCTTGCAGTTTCTCGACTTCGGCAAAGGCATCAAGCCCGGCCCATAACGTCTGGAACGGTTCGGCAAGAATCAATTTCATCGTTTTGGCTCCGCCAGGATCACATCCGCAGCGTGCTGCGGCATGCTGTAAAGGTCGGCCGTCTCAGCGAAGGCCAAACCATTGCGGCTCCAGGCCGCGCGCCGTGCAGTGTCAGTGAGCATATTCGTCAGGTACTGATTGAGCTGCGCTTGTTCGAACGGCTCATCCAGCACCAGGCCGCTGTCGGCTTCGCCAATGTAGTGGGCATAACCACACACGGCCGAGACCAGCACCGGCAGCCCGGCCACCAGGGCTTCAAGCAATACGGTGCCGGTGTTTTCGTTGTACGCCGGGTGGATCAACAGGTCGGCGCCCAGCAGGAAGCGCGGGATATCACTGCGGCCCTTGAGGAACTGCACGTTGTCCCCCAGGCCCAGCGTGGCGCTTTGCAGTTGGAATACTTTGGGGTCGTCCTGGCCGATTACAAACAGGCGCGTGCGTTTTTTCAGCTCAGACGGCAACGCGGCCACAGCCTTGAGGCTGCGGTCGACACCCTTGGTCTTGAAGCCCGAGCCGATCTGAACCAGCAGTAAATCGTCGTCGCCCAGGTTGAATTCCTTACGGAAACCCTCGCGAATTTCTGCGGCATTCGGCGGCGCGCGGCGGTCCTGGGCAATCCCCGGCGGCAGCAGATGGAAGCGCTCCAGCGGCGTGTCGTAGTGTTTGATGAACAGCGGCTGCTGCACTTCGGAGATCATCAAGACCTCGGTCTTGGCGTCCTTGGCGAACACCGCGCGCTCGTACTCGGCAAAGTGCTTGTAGCGGCCAAAATAGCGGTACAGCGAGTGGCGCAGGTTTTGCGCCTTGTCTTCAAAGCAGCCGTCGGCGGCGTAATACACATCCAGGCCAGGCATTTTATTGAAGCCGATCAGACGGTCCACCGGGCGCTTGGCCAGGTCGGCGGCCATCCAGGCGCTGAGTTTCTCATTGCGCCGATGGTTGAAGAACGCCTTGACCGGCGCCACCAGCACTTCGAAACCGGGCGGGATATCGCCTTCCCAGATCAGCGTGTAGACACGAATCTGGTGGCCGCGCTGCTGGCACTCCAGGGCGATGCGCATGAAGTCGCGCTGCAGGCCACCGAAGGGGAAATATTTGTACAAAACAAAAGCCAGTTGCATCAGTGCAGCTCCTCAGCCAATAACAACGTGCTCAGTCGGCTTGCCACACGCTCAGGGTTCAGGCGCGTGAAGCACAGGGGCGACTCGCGCTTGAGGTCGAACCGACGCAGGTCGTCGGCCGTCGGTTGATAGGTACAGTGTTTTTGCAGGCACGGCGCGCAAGGGAAGTCGCTGGCCAGGTGAATCTGGCCCTTGCCGTAGGCGCCGGTGAGGCCGGGGTTGGTCGGGCCGAACAGGGAAATGGTCGGCACATCCAGCGCGGCGGCCAAGTGACCGAGACCGGTGTCCACCGCCACACAGGCACGGGCGCCGGCCAGTACCCGGGCGACACCGGCCAGGTTCAACTTGGGCAGCACTTCGGCGTTTTGCAGGCCTTGGGCCAGGCGTTCGGCGCGGGCCTTTTCGGCGGCGTTGCCCCAAGGCAATTTCACATCCACGCCCAGACGCCCCATGCGCTCGGCCAGCTCGCGCCAGTAGGCTTCGGGCCAGTGCTTGGTGTCCCAGGTGGTGCCGTGCAGCAGCAGTACAAACGGCTTTTTCGGCGGCAAGCCCAGGAGCTTTTCAGTGCTCAGGCCGTAGTCGCCCAAGCCCTTGGGCAAGTCATAACCGAGGGCCACGGCGAACAGCTGACGCAAGCGCTCCACCGCGTGCTGCCCACGCGCCACGGCGAGGCGGCGGGAATAGAAACGTGCAGCCATCGGCTCACGGGCGGAATTTTTGTCGAAACCCGCGATGGGCGCACGCACGTAGCGGGTCAGCCAGGCGCTTTTCAGCAGTCCCTGGGCGTCGATCACCAGGTCATATTTGGTCGACTGGACTTGCTGCTTGAAGCGCCGCCATTCGCCACTCTTGATGGTCTGCCAGATGTTCTTGCGCCAGCGGCGGATCGCCACCGGGATCACCTTGTCGACCGCCGGGTGCCAGGTGGGAATCTCGGCGAAGCCTTCCTCCACCACCCAGTCGAATCGGATGCCGGGGATCGCCCGCGCCGCGTCGGTCAGGGCCGGCAAGGCATGAATCACATCGCCCAGGGATGAGGTCTTGATTACCAGTACGCGCAAACTATCGGACCTCGACCGCAGAGCCCTGCAACCGCTGCAAGGCTTCATTCACCGGCTGCGGCAGCAACTGGCGCATGCAGTTGTAGTGACCAAAACGGCAGGTGCGATCAAAACACGGGCTGCACTCCAGGCCCAGGCGCACCACTTCGACCTTGTCGGCCAACGGCGGCGTGAAGCCCGGTGATGTGGAGCCGTACACCGCCACCAACGGGCGGTTCAGCGCGGCGGCGACGTGCATCAGGCCGGAGTCGTTGGACACCACCGAATCGGCGCAGGACAGCAGGTCGATGGCTTCGGCGAGCGACGTGTCACCACTGAGGTTGACCGCCTCTTCACGCAGGCCGGGAATCAGGCGCTGGCGAATGTCTTCGCCTACCGGATGGTCCTTCTTCGACCCGAACAGCCACACCTGCCAGCCTTCACGGATCTTGGCCTCGGCAACCTTGGCGTAGTGCTCCGACGGCCAGCGCTTGGACTCGCCAAACTCGGCCCCCGGGCACAGCGCCAGGACCGGACGGTCGAGCTCCAGGCCGAACTTGGCCAGGGCGGCGTCACGGCTCACCGGGTCAATCTGCAAACTCGGACGCGGATACGGCGTGGGCAACTCGGCGCCCGGCTCGTAGGCCAGGGCCATGAAACGCTCGATCATCAACGGGTAGCGCGCTTTGTCCAGGGTACGCACGTCATTGAGCAGCACGTAACGGAACTCGCCACGCCAGCCGGTGCGTTTGGGGATGCCAGCAAAATAGGGCACCAACGCCGACTTGAGCGAATTGGGCAGCAGGATCGCCTGGTCGTATTCACCCGCCAGGGATTTACCGATACGACGGCGGGTCGCCAGCTCCAGAGCGCCATGGCCGAGCGGAAAGCTCAGGGCCTTGCGCACTTCGGGCATGCGTTCGAGGATCGGCCGGCTCCACTCAGGGGCAAGTACGTCGATCTGGCAGTCCGGGTAGCGCATACGCAGGCACTGGAACAGTGTCTGCGCCATCACCATGTCACCGACCCAACTGGGCCCAACGATCAGAATATTCATGTAGTTTCCACAAACGATGCGGGGAGGCTTATGCCTCCCCGCATCGAAATTTTCTGTAGGAGACGAACAATTGCAGGAGCTGGCTTGCCAGCGATAACGTCCGAAAGATCTCCATGGATTCCAAGGGCCTCATCGCCGGCAAGCCGGCTCCTACAGTTGACTCAACTTAACCCCAGTTCTTTCCAGATTCGCATCACCTGGCGCCGTTCGTCGGCGAACTGATCCCCGGCCACCGTGCCCGCCTCGTTTTGCAAGGCCTGGCGGTGCGCGGCGGAACGGTAGGCCTTATACACCTCGCGCAGCAGGTGGGCATCGGCGGCAGGCATCAAGCCCACCTGCTCCAGGCCTTCCAGAATGCGGATATTGTCGGTGTAGCGCAGCAACGATGGATGTTGCGCAGACCACGCCAAAGCCGCGTATTGCACCATAAATTCAATATCGACGATACCTCCGGCGTCCTGCTTGAGGTCGAACGCCGCCGTGGCCTCGAAGGCATTGGCGCCGGTGCCGGCCGCCGTGGTCTTGGTGCCCAGGTTGTCGCGCATCTTGGCACGCATCTCGCTGACCTCCTGGCGCAGCTTCGCCAGGTCGCGCTCCTGCCCCAACACTTTAGCCCGTACCTGCTCGAATGCCTGCCCCACATCCTGGCTGCCCACCAGCACCCGCGCGCGGATCAGCGCCTGATGCTCCCAGGTCCAGGCTTCATTTTGTTGATAGCGGTCAAACGCCCCCAGCGAACTCACCAGCAAACCGGACGCGCCGGAAGGCCGCAGGCGCATGTCGACTTCGTACAACTGGCCGGAGTTGGTCTGCGTGGTCAGCAAGTGAATGATGCGCTGGCCCAGGCGCGTAAAAAACTGCGCCCCGTCGATCGGCTTGGCGCCATCGGTTTCCGCCTGCGGATCGCCATCGTGGATAAACACCAGGTCCAGGTCCGAACCATGCCCCAGTTCGATCCCGCCGACTTTCCCATAACCGACAATGATGAACCCAGGATCGCACAGGGTGCCGTCCACGCGTTGCGGCGAGCCATGGCGCGCCACGGTCTGGCGCCAGGCCAAGGCCAATACTTGTTCGAGGATGGCCTCGGCAAGCCAGGTGAGGTAGTCGCTGACTTTCATCAGCGGCAGGCTGCCGGCGATTTCCGAAGCGGCCACGCGCAGGCGGTGGGCCAGCTTGAAGTGGCGCAGGGCTTCCATCTGTTGCTCGAGGTCGTCTTCGGGGATGCGCGTCAGGCGCTCGCGCAACTCGGCGGCCAACTCAGGCGCCAACGGAGGCTTGAACAGACGGCCTTCGTTGAGCAATTCGTCGAGCAGCAACGGGAAACGGGTGATCTGCTCGGCGATCCACGGGCTGGCGGCGCACAGGGTCAACAGGCGACGCAGAGCGTCGGGGTTTTCCGTGAGCAGCACCAGATAGGCGGAACGCCGCGCGACGGCTTCGACCAATGGCAGCACGCGCTCCAACACCAGGTCCGGATTGGCGTGCTCCACCGCTTGGGCAAGCAGGCGCGGAATAAATGCATCCAGCCGCTCACGCCCCAAACGCTGCATGGCGCGCAGTTGCGGGCTGTTGCGCAGACCGGACAACGCCTTGAGCGCCTTGGTCGCGTCGGTGAAGCCGCCTTCGGCCAATTGCCGGCAGGCGGCCTCTTCATCTTGGGATTCTTCCCACAGCGGCAACCACTCACCGCCCACCACCAACTCGCTTTCTTCGCCCTCTTCTTCGTCAGGATCGGCGATCACCTGGCGAAAATGCCAGTCCACCCGACCGCGCCAGTACATCAAGCGTTCGTGGAAGGCGGCCCAGTCGGCAAAGCCCAACATAAAGGCTATGCGCGCCTGGTCTTCCGGGCTGTCCGGAAGCATTTGCGTCTGCCGGTCGGCAATCGCCTGGATCGCGTGTTCGGTGTAACGCAGGAATTCGTAGCCATTGCGCAATTCGGCGATCACCGTCGGCGGCAGGTAGCCCTGGCCTTCCAGCGTACCGAGTACCTTGAGCAGCGGGCGCTGTTGCAGGCTCAGGTCACGACCGCCGTGGATCAGCTGGAAGGCCTGGGCGATGAATTCCACTTCGCGGATCCCGCCCGAGCCCAGCTTGATATTGTCGGCCATGCCCTTGCGCCGCACTTCCTGCTGGATCAGCTGCTTCATGGTGCGCAGCGCCTCGATGGCGGAAAAATCCAGATAACGGCGGTAGACGAACGGTCGGAGCATGTCGAGCAGTTGCGCACCGGCCACTTGGTCGCCGGCAACAACCCGCGCCTTGATCATGGCGTAGCGTTCCCAGTCGCGGCCCTGGTCCTGATAGTACTGCTCCAGCGCATTGAAGCTGAGCACCAGCGCGCCGGCCGAACCGTAGGGGCGCAGGCGCATGTCGACACGGAACACAAAGCCATCGACGGTCATTGGATCGAGGGCCTTGATCAGTTTTTGACCAAGACGAATAAAGAACTCCTGGTTGTCCAGAGAGCGTTTGACGCCAACGGTCTCGCCGCCCTCGGGGTAGGCGAAGATCAGGTCGATATCCGACGACAGGTTCAGCTCCACCGCGCCGAGCTTGCCCATGCCGAGGATGACCATGTGCTGCGGCTCCCCGCTGCGCCGGCCAGTGGGCGTGCCGAATTGCACGCAGTGGCGCTGGTACAGCCACTGATACGCCTGGTCGATGCTGGCGTCGGCCATATCGGAGAGGTCGCGACAGGTTTGCACCAGGTCGGCCTGGCGGGTCAGGTCACGCCAGATGATGCGCACTTGCTGACGCGTACGCTGACGACGCAGCACGCGGCCCAACTCATCTTCTGTTTCGGCTTGTTGCACGGCGCCAGCCATTTGCCCGCACAGCTCGCCAGGGGCGAAACCTCGGTCCAACTCGCCCCAGGCCACGAGTTCGAGCAACATCAAAGGGTCACGAACACTCTGTTCAATGACGAAATCACTCGCCGCGCACACGCGGGCGAAGTCGGCCCACCGTTGCGGCGTCCACGCGGAAAGTCCATGATCGTCGTCCAGCGCGGCCACTGCGTCACGAAATGACTGCTCGGCCCGCTGGGCTTTTGGCAAGAGAATGGCCGGGAGTTCGGCGAGTGTTGGAAGGCTCATGGTCTATCCTTGATCGGCGCGTAAATGGCCTGTTGCTGTGAACGCAAGAACCACGCTCTATGAAGGACTGTCGAACAAAGGTTAGAAATAGCTGAAATTAATTTCATTTTGGCAGCCAACATCAAACATTCACCTTTTCTTGTTCGCAAAAGATCAACAATAACGATTATGCTCACCAGCCAGACCGAGCCATACGCTCAGTCTTGTGTAGTTTTACTACTCGTATATACATTCGAAAGGCTGAAATGGCCGACGATTTGTAGTAAAACTACAGGACGCCGAAGCAACCTTCGGCCATCCAAGAATTTATGTCGTCTGCCCACAAGGCCAGTCGCAAACTTCAGGCAACCGATTCTGGTAGCCTTTCCGCCCTGGAGCAAGCCATGCAAGACCTCGATCCCGTCGAAACCCAGGAATGGCTGGACGCCCTGGAATCGGTTCTCGACAAAGAAGGCGAAGACCGTGCTCACTACCTGATGACCCGTATGGGCGAACTCGCGACCCGCAGCGGCTCGCAACTGCCTTACGCCATCACTACGCCATACCGCAACACCATCCCCGTTACCCACGAAGCACGCATGCCTGGCGACCTGTTCATGGAACGCCGCATTCGCTCGCTGGTACGTTGGAACGCCATGGCGATGGTAATGCGCACGAACTTGAAAGATTCGGACCTGGGCGGTCACATCTCCAGCTTCGCTTCCAGCGCAACCCTGTATGACATCGGCTTCAACTACTTCTTCCAGGCCCCGACCGACGAACACGGCGGCGACCTGATCTACTTCCAGGGCCACACTTCTCCAGGCGTTTACGCCCGTGCGTTCATGGAAGGCCGCATCACCGAAGAACACATGAACAACTTCCGCCAGGAAGTGGACGGTAACGGCCTGTCGTCGTACCCGCACCCTTGGCTGATGCCTGACTTCTGGCAGTTCCCGACCGTTTCCATGGGTCTGGGCCCAATCCAGGCGATCTACCAGGCACGCTTCATGAAGTACCTGGAAGCCCGTGGCTTCATCCCTGAAGGCAAGCAGAAAGTCTGGTGCTTCCTGGGCGACGGCGAGTGTGACGAGCCAGAATCCCTGGGCGCCATCTCCCTGGCCGGCCGCGAGAAGCTGGACAACCTGATCTTCGTCATCAACTGCAACCTGCAGCGCCTCGACGGCCCGGTTCGCGGCAACGGCAAGATCATCCAGGAACTCGAGGGCGTGTTCCGCGGTGCTCAGTGGAACGTGACCAAAGTCATCTGGGGCCGCTTCTGGGACCCACTGCTGGCCAAAGACGTCGACGGCATCCTGCAACGTCGCATGGACGAAGTCATCGACGGCGAGTACCAGAACTACAAAGCCAAAGACGGCGCGTTCGTACGTGAACACTTCTTCAACACGCCTGAACTCAAGGCAATGGTTGCAGACCTGTCCGACGACGAGATCTGGAAACTCAACCGTGGCGGCCACGACCCGTACAAGGTCTACGCGGCGTACCACGAAGCGGTCAACCACAAAGAACAACCGACCGTCATCCTGGCCAAGACCATCAAGGGTTATGGCACCGGTGCTGGCGAAGCGAAGAACACTGCGCACAACACCAAGAAAGTCGATGTCGACAGCCTGAAGTTGTTCCGCGACCGCTTCGACATCCCAGTCAAGGACGAAGAGCTGGAGAACCTGCCGTTCTTCAAGCCGGAGCCGAACAGCGCCGAAGCCCGTTACCTGGCCGAGCGCCGCGCCGCACTGGGTGGTTTCGTGCCGCAGCGTCGCGCCAACAGCTTCAGCGTACCGACGCCAGACCTGAGCACCCTCAAGGCTATCCTCGACGGCTCGGGCGACCGTGAAATTTCCACCACCATGGCTTTCGTGCGCATCCTGGCGCAGCTGGTCAAGGACAAGGACATCGGCCCGCGCATCGTCCCGATCATCCCGGACGAAGCCCGTACCTTCGGTATGGAAGGCATGTTCCGTCAGTTGGGCATCTACTCCTCCGTCGGCCAGCTCTACGAGCCAGTCGATAAAGACCAGGTGATGTTCTACAAGGAAGACAAGAAGGGCCAGATCCTCGAAGAAGGCATCAACGAAGCGGGCGCCATGAGCTCCTTCATCGCTGCCGGTACTTCGTACTCCAGCCACAACCAGCCGATGCTGCCGTTCTACATCTTCTACTCGATGTTCGGCTTCCAGCGCATTGGCGACCTGGCGTGGGCAGCAGGCGACAGCCGTACCCGTGGCTTCCTGATCGGCGGCACCGCCGGCCGCACCACGCTGAACGGCGAAGGCCTGCAACACGAAGACGGTCACAGCCACATCCTGGCTGCCACCATCCCGAACTGCCGCACCTTTGATCCAACCTACGGCTACGAGCTGGCGGTGATCATCCAGGACGGCATGAAGAAGATGACCGAAGAGCAGCAGGACGTTTTCTACTACATCACCGTGATGAACGAGTCCTACCAGCAGCCAGCCATGCCGGCCGGCGTCGAGGAAGGCATCATCAAGGGCATGTACCTGCTCGAAGAAGACACCAAGGAAGCGGCGCACCACGTACAGCTGATGGGCTCCGGCACCATCCTGCGCGAAGTGCGTGAAGCGGCGAAGATCCTGCGTGACGAGTTCAATGTTGGTGCTGACGTGTGGAGCGTGACCAGCTTCAACGAACTGCGTCGCGATGGCCTGGCCGTAGAGCGTCACAACCGTCTGCACCCTGGCCAGAAGCCACAGCGCACCTTCGTCGAAGAATGCCTGACTGGCCGTAAAGGCCCGGTGATCGCATCGACCGACTACATGAAACTGTTTGCTGAACAAATTCGCCAGTGGGTCCCGTCCAAGGAATTCAAAGTCCTGGGCACCGACGGTTTCGGTCGCAGTGACAGCCGCAAGAAGCTGCGTCACTTCTTCGAAGTTGACCGTCACTTCGTGGTGTTGGCAGCCCTGGAAGCCTTGGCTGACCGTGGTGAGATCGAACCTAAGGTGGTGGCAGACGCTATCGTCAAGTTCGGGATCAACCCGGAAAAACGCAACCCACTGGACTGCTGAGGAGATTTTTTGTGAGCGAACTCATTCGCGTACCTGACATCGGCAGCGGTGAAGGTGAAGTAATCGAGCTGTTTGTGAAGGTCGGCGACACCGTCGAAGCCGACCAGAGCATCCTGACCCTGGAATCGGACAAGGCGAGCATGGAAATCCCTGCTCCCAAGGCCGGCGTGGTCAAGAGCCTGAAAGTGAAGCTGGGCGACCGCCTGAAAGAAGGCGACGAACTGCTGGAACTGGAAATCGAAGGTGCCGCTGATGCGGCTCCTGCGGCTGCTCCTGCTCCTGCTGCCGCTGCTGCACCTGCCCCTGCTGCTGAAAAGCCTGCTGCTGCCGAGGCCGCTCCGGCCCCGGCTGCCGCACCTGCCGCCGCCAGCGTCCAGGACATTCATGTCCCGGACATCGGTTCGTCGGGCAAGGCCAAGATCATCGAGCTGCTGGTCAAAGTCGGCGACACCGTCGAAGCCGACCAGTCGCTGATCACCCTGGAGTCCGACAAGGCCTCCATGGAAATCCCTTCGCCGGCTGCCGGCGTGGTGGAAAGCATCGCGGTCAAGCTGGAAGACGAAGTCGGCACTGGCGACTTCATCCTCAAGCTGAAAGTACAAGGCGCTGCACCTGCTGCCGCGCCAGCCCCGGCCGCCGCTCCAGCCGCCAAGGCTGAAGCGGCACCGGCTGCCGCTGCGCCTGCACCTGCTGCAAAAGCCGAGGCCGCTGCGGCCCCTGCTGCTGCCGCTCCAGCGCCAAGCGGCGCCAAGGTGCACGCCGGCCCCGCCGTGCGTCAACTGGCCCGTGAGTTCGGCGTTGAGCTGAACGCTGTGTCGGCCACCGGCCCTCACGGTCGCGTGCTGAAGGAAGACGTGCAGGTCTACGTCAAGGCCATGATGCAGAAAGCCAAGGAAGCTCCGGCTGCCGGCGGCGCTACCGGTGGTTCGGGCATTCCGCCGATCCGTACCGTGGACTTCAGCCGCTTCGGTGAAATCGAAGAAGTGCCGATGACCCGCCTGATGCAAATCGGCGCGGCCGGTCTGCACGCCAGTTGGCTGAACATCCCGCACGTGACTCAGTTCGACCAGGCCGACATCACCGACCTGGAAGCTTTCCGCGTTGCGCAGAAAGCCGTGGCCGAAAAGGCCGGCGTGAAACTGACCGTGCTGCCGCTGCTGCTCAAGGCCTGCGCGCACCTGCTCAAGGAGCTGCCGGACTTCAACGCCTCGCTGGCGCCAAGCGGCAAGGCGATCATCCGCAAGAAGTACGTGCATATCGGTTTTGCGGTCGACACCCCGGACGGCCTGCTGGTACCGGTCATCAAGAACGTCGACCAGAAGAGCCTGCTGCAACTCGCTGCCGAAGCCGCCGCACTGGCTGCCAAGGCCCGCGACAAGAAGCTCACCCCGGACGACATGCAGGGCGCGTGCTTCACCATCTCCAGCCTCGGTCACATTGGCGGCACTGGCTTCACGCCAATCGTCAACGCGCCGGAAGTGGCGATCCTGGGCGTGTCCAAGGCAACCATCCAGCCTGTGTGGGACGGTAAAGCGTTCCAGCCGAAGCTGATGCTGCCACTGTCGCTGTCCTACGATCACCGTGTGATCAACGGCGCTGCTGCTGCTCGCTTCACCCAGCGTCTGAGCCAACTGCTGAACGACATCCGTACCATCCTGCTATAAGCAGGAACAGGCCTCCCGTTCACCCGGGAGGCCTGGTTGCACCGATTTTCGAGCGCCACGCTCGTACCTCAACCCCGCCACTTGGCGGGGCTTTTTTTGCCGGTTTGTTGAACAATAAAAACAGGCTTGTACACCTTCCATCACCCCGATTGCAGAAATCCCTTTCACGGCCGATAACCCCCTTATAGCACTTAGCCTTCATCCTCTCTTGTCAGCCCGCGCCGCATGATGCAACCTTGCCGCAGGCAACAGAAAAGAGGGCGTGAGCCCGGCGCCGTGCGCGTAATTTCAAGTGAGTTTCCCCCATGAAAAGCCAGCCCGATGTCGCCCGTATGGCGGCCGAGGTAGTGACGCAGTTACCGGTGCCTTCGCGCCTCGGTATGCTGCGTTTCGAGCGGCTGAATGAGGCAAGCTGGGCCCTCCTTTACCTCGACCCCAATTGCGAACGCCAATTCGGCCTGACGGCGGTCGAGCTGTGTGCCTTGATCGGCACGCCCTACGCCAGCCTGATGGAGCCCCAGGCGCGCTATCAACTGCACGACACCATCCAGCAGCAACTGACCCAGAGCCCGCATTACCTGGTGCGCTACACATTGCACACCAGCGACGGGCCGCTGAGCCTGCTGGAGATGGGCGAAGCCTACAAACAACACAATCGCCACCTGCTGCGCGGTTACTTGATGGTGGTCGACGGCCTGTTCAGCGAAATTCCCACCGCTGCCCCGACGGCAGACCTGGAGAACCAGAACAGCCGCCTGCAGATCGCCCTGGAGCTCAACCAGCGCGCCCAACTTGAACAATTGCAGCATTTGGAGCGGGTGCGCGCCCAGCAGGAACTGATCCTGTTGCTGGCCCGCCAGCGCTACACCACCCACAATTCGCTGCAAGAAGCCGCCGAACTGATCACCCGCAGTGCCTGTGATATCTACCAGATTGACTGCGCCAGCATCTGGAACCTCGAAGGCCAGCGCCTGGTGCCGATCTCCGCCTACCACCGCGCCGACGAGCAACACCACCTGCCCGAATCCATTGATGCAAGCTGCTTCCCGGACTACCTGGAAGCCTTGCACAGCAGCCGGGCGATCGACGCCACCAACGCGCTGCGCGACCCTCGCACCCGGGAAATGGCCGACAGCCTGCGCGATAAAGACATCCACGCCATGCTCGACGCGAGCATTCGCGTCGACGGCCATGTGGTGGGCGTGCTGTGCCTGGAGCAAAGCGGCAGCACCCGCGCCTGGCAGGCCGATGAAATTGCTTTTGCCGGCGAGCTGGCCGATCAGTTCGCGCAGGTCATCAACAACCACAACCGCCGTACGGCGACCAGCGCTCTGCACCTGTTCCAGCGCGCCGTGGAGCAAAGCGCCAATGCCTTTCTGCTGGTCAATTGCGACGGCGTGGTCGAGTACGTCAACCCGAGCTTTACCGCGATCACTCAGTACAGCGCCGAAGAGGTCCACGGCCACCGCCTGGCCCAGTTGCCGGCGCTGGAAAACCTCAGTGAATTGCTGTTCGACGCACCATCAGCCCTGGCCAAGAGCAACAGCTGGCAGGGTGAATTCAAGAGCCGCCGCAAAAATCTCGAACCCTACTGGGGCCAGCTGTCGATTTCCAAGGTGTATGGCGACAACCGCGAGTTGACCCACTACATCGGCATCTACGAAGACATCACCCAGACCAAGCTGGCCCAGCAGCGCATCGAGCGCCTGGCCTACACCGACAACCTGACCAACCTGGGCAACCGCCCGGCGTTCATCCGCAACCTCGACGAACGCTTTGCCCGCGACAGCGACAGCCCGATCAGCCTATTGCTGGTGGACATCGACAACTTCAAGCGCATCAACGACAGCCTCGGCCACCAGACCGGCGACAAGCTGCTGATTAGCCTCGCACGGCGTTTGCGTAACAGCCTGAGTGCCGGCGGCAGCCTGGCACGTTTTGCGAGTAACGAGTTCGCGGTGCTGCTCGACGACACCGACCTGGAGAGCGGCCAGCAGGTTGCCAGCCAGTTGCTGGCAACCCTCGACAAACCGATGTTCGTTGACAACCAGTTGATCAGCGTCACCGGCTCCGTGGGCCTGGCGTGCGCGCCACTGCACGGTCGCGATCCGCAAACACTGATGCGCAACGCCGGCCTGGCCTTGCACAAGGCCAAGGCCAACGGCAAGCATCAGGTCCAAGTGTTTACCGAAGCGCTGAACGCCGAGGCCAGCTACAAGCTGTTCGTCGAGAACAACCTGCGCCGCGCCCTCACCCAGAACGAGCTGGACGTGTTCTACCAGCCCAAGCTGTGCCTGCGCAGCGGCCGCCTGCTGGGCATGGAAGCGTTGCTGCGCTGGAACCACCCGGAAAAGGGCATGATCCGCCCGGATCAATTCATCAGCGTGGCGGAAGAGACCGGCCTGATCATCCCAATCGGTAAATGGATCGCCCGCCAGGCTTGCCGCATGAGCAAGCAACTGAGCGCCGGCGGCATGGGCAACTTGCAAGTGGCAATCAACCTGTCGCCCAAGCAGTTCTCCGACCCGGACCTGGTGGCCTCGATTGCCGCGATCCTCAAGGAAGAACAGTTGCCGGCCAACCTGCTGGAGCTGGAACTGACCGAAGGCCTGCTGCTGGAAGCCACCGAAGACACGCGCCTGCAGCTTGATCAACTGAAAAGCTTTGGCCTGACCCTGGCCATGGACGACTTCGGCACCGGCTACTCGTCGCTGAGTTACCTGAAAAAATTCCCCATCGACATCATCAAAATCGATCGCAGCTTTATCCACGAAATCCCGGACAACCAGGACGACATGGAAATCACCTCCGCGGTGATCGCCATGGCCCACAACCTCAAGCTCAAGGTGGTCGCCGAAGGCATCGAGACCGCCGAGCAACTGGCGTTCCTGCGTCGCCACCGTTGTGATGTGGGCCAGGGTTACCTGTTTGACCGGCCAATCCCCGGTGCAGAGCTGCTGGCGATGCTCAAACGCTACCCGCGCGGGCCAATCGCCTGACAGCGCCGTAACACTCGGGCACACTGGTTGTCTGAATCTTTACTGCTAACTCAACCTGACGAGAGGACTGATCATGGTCTTGCGCTCGGAAATTCTGGTGAACAAAAACGTGCTGCCTACCCAAGAACAAGCTCTACCTGGCCGTGAAACCCCGATGAACCTGCCGGAGACGCATTTCGTCAACGGCAACCCGCTGCTGGGTCCATTCCTGGACGACGTCGGCTTTGCGATCTTCGGTCTGGGCTGCTTCTGGGGGGCCGAGCGCCGGTTCTGGCAGCGCGATGGCGTGGTCAGCACCGTGGTCGGTTACGCCGGCGGCTACACGCCGAACCCGACCTACGAAGAAGTCTGCTCCGGCCTGACCGGCCACAGCGAAGTGGTACTGGTGGTGTATGACCAGGCCAAGGTGAAATACGAAGATTTGCTGAAGATGTTCTGGGAACTGCACAACCCGACCCAGGGCATGCGCCAGGGCAACGACATCGGCAGCCAGTACCGCTCGGTGATCTATGCGACCACGCCGGAGCAATTGGCGGCAGCGCAGGCGAGTGCCGAGGCTTATCAAGCTGAGCTGACCAAAGCCGGACTGGGTGCGATCACCACGGAAATCGAAGAAGCGCCGACGGTGTATTTTGCCGAGGCGTATCACCAGCAATACCTGGCAAAGAATCCGCAGGGCTATTGCGGGATTGGCGGCACGGGCGTGACCTGCCCGATCTGAAGCCATTTTGTGGTTACACCGATTCCCTGTGGTGAGCGAGCTTGCTCGCGCTGGGGCGCGAAGCGGCCCCAACAAGGCCGCTACGGTTTTTCTGATAGACCGTGGTGACTGGTTTTGGGGCTGCTACGCAGCCCAGCGCGAGCAAGCTCGCTCACCACAACAGCCCGCCCCCCCGCAAATTGATCAGCGTTGCTGACTACTCAGCGATGAGCCAATCCATCTGCCACCCACCCTGGGTCTGGCCCAGCTTCTTGGACAGCCACGGCAGCAGCTCACGCAACTCCTCTTCCAAACCCCACGGCGGGTTGGCGATCGCCAGGCCCGAACCGGTCAGGGTGTTGGGTGTGTCCAACGGATGCACCAGCAACTCCACGCGCAGCAACTTCGGCGCACCGGTGCCGGCCAAGTCTTGGTAGAAACGACGCAACATGCGTTGGTCTTTCACCGGGTACCAGATGGCCGCGACGGTCTGGCGCATGCGGCTCACGGCTTCCTTGAGGGAAGCGGCGCAGCGTTGCATCTCGTCGAGTTTCTCGAACGGTGGATCGATAAGCATCAGCGCACGCTTTTCCGGCACCGGCAGCAGGGCACGCGGTACATGCCAGCCTTCGCCCAAATGCACCTTCACGCGGCGATCACCCTTCATATTGTCCTTGAGCAGCACACCGTCTTCCGGGTGTTTTTCATTGAGCAGCACACGGTCCTGGGGACGAGTGAGGCGTCGCGCCAACTCCGGCGAACCTGGGTAGTAACGCAACTCGCCATCCGGGTTCATCTCATGCAGCACGCGCATGTAATCGGCTGTCAACGGCGGCAGGTCGCTTTCGCCCCACAGGCGCGCGATGCCTTCCAGATATTCACCGGTCCGGTTGGCCTGGTCGCCCTGCAGATCGTACAGGCCGATCCCGGCGTGGGTGTCGAGGTAGGCGAACGGCTGCTCCTTGCGCGACATCAGGGCGATGAGGCGGGTCAGGGTCAGGTGTTTGAAGACATCGGCGTGGTTGCCGGCGTGAAAGGCGTGACGATAATTCATGGTTGCTCCTGCGCAGGAGGCGAAGTTTACCTTTTACGTGGGCGTTGGTGCAGTGCGGCGTGCCGGGCGGTGCTTATGTCGAAAAGGCAGGTGTGCACCTGAAAAAAGTCTAAATGTTGGTGAGGGTGCGGATTTATTGTGGCGATCCACACGCCAGGGAGGTCCACCACCATCATGAAAGACGCCACCATCGCATTGCACCACGGCTTCAAGTCGGACCCGACCACCAAGGCCGTCGCCGTGCCGATCTACCAGAACGTCGCGTTCGAGTTCGATAACGCCCAGCACGGCGCCGATCTGTTCAACCTGGACGTGCCCGGCAATATCTACACACGGATCATGAACCCCACCAATGACGCGCTGGAACAGCGCATCGCCGCGCTGGAAGGCGGTATCGCGGCCCTGGCGGTATCGGCCGGCAGCGCAGCGATTCACTATGCGATCCAGACCCTTACGCGAGCGGGCGACAATATCGTCACCACCCCGCAGCTCTACGGCGGCACCTACACCTTGTTCGCGCACTTGCTGCCCAGCTTTGGCGTCGATGTGCGTTTCGCCCGTGACGACTCGGCCGAAGCTATCGCCGAACTGATCGACGGCAACACCAAATTGGTCTACTGCGAAAGTATCGGCAACCCGGCGGGCAATATCGTCGACCTGGAAGCCCTGGCCAAGGTCGCCCACGCGCGTGGCGTGCCGCTGATGGTGGACAACACCGTGGCCACGCCGATCCTGTGCAAGCCGATCCACTTCGGCGCCGATATCGTGGTGCACTCGGTGACCAAATACATCGGCGGCCACGGCAATTCCCTGGGGGGCGTAATCGTCGACAGCGGCACTTTCCCCTGGGCCGACTACCCGGAGAAATTTCCCGGTCTCAACAACCCAGAGCCGGCCTATCACGGTGTGGTCTACACCGAAAAGTTCGGTCCCGCCGCCTTCATCGCCCGCGCGCGTACCGTGCCGTTGCGCAACACGGGCGCGGCGTTGGCACCGATGAATGCCTTCCTGCTGCTACAAGGCTTGGAAACCCTGGCCCTGCGCATGGAACGTCATACTGAAAATGCCTTGAAAGTTGCGCAGTTCCTCCAAGGTCATGCCGAGGTGGAATGGGTCAGCTACGCCGGCTTGCCGGATCATCCACACCACGAACTGGCGCAGAAATACCTGCAGGGCAAACCCTCGGCGATTCTCTCGTTCGGCCTCAAAGGCGGTTATGCCGCCGGTGTGCGCTTCTACGATGCGCTGCAAATCTTCAAGCGCCTGGTGAACATCGGCGACGCCAAGTCCCTGGCGTGTCATCCGGCGTCCACCACCCACCGGCAAATGAACGAGCAGGAACAAGCCAAAGCCGGCGTGAAGCCGGAAATGATTCGCCTGTCAGTAGGCATCGAGGCGATTGAAGACCTGATCGAAGATCTGCGGCAGGCGCTGGGTTCAACTCAACTCTGAAGCCAGGTAGTCCGCCAAACCCTGGTGGCTGACATCCCGGCGGCGCGTGAAATAGGCGACCTTGTGCCGCAAGGTCGTCGGCACGAATGCGGTGTAAAGGTCGGGCCGCTGCTCTTCGAGCCCCTGCAGGAGGTTATCGATCAGGGTTTGGGGCGATTGCTCGGCCAGATGTTGCAGTAAAGGCGCAGGCACTCGCCACCACGGGCTCGCCTTGGCGGCTGTGACTGGGCCAGAAGTGACGGTCAGCGACTGGCCATTGATCACGTAGCGCTGGAACACCGGCAATAGCTCATCGCCCGACTGCTGAAGGATCGGCAGGAATTGAGCACCATCCCAGAACCGTAAGAACACATCCTGACCATCGGGCAGGTAGACCTTGGTCAGTCCTTGCAGATGTGCAATCACGGTTTCCAGCGGGTGGGTCGATATGGCCAGCCACCCCCAATCCGTGGCATCAGTGCAGGCGGCCCATTCCAGGAAA
The DNA here is from genome assembly GCF_037479595.1 of Pseudomonas sp. MYb541. NCBI lineage: Bacteria > Pseudomonadati > Pseudomonadota > Gammaproteobacteria > Pseudomonadales > Pseudomonadaceae > Pseudomonas > Pseudomonas sp. MYb541. The sequence goes on from NZ_JBBGYS010000007.1 coordinate 39,899, forward strand.
GGACTGCCCGGCTCGACGATGCCTACATAGGGCATAACCTCGTCCCATGTCGCATAGGCCGTGCCGGCCCATACGGGTTGCGGCGGGGCCCCGACGGCGAGCGCCCGCCAAGCGTCAAGGGGTTTGGCGTCGCTGGCAGCGCTCAGCACTGCAAACATTTGTTCGCCAGGCAGCAAAGGTTGATGCATCTTCGTAAATCCCTTTAAAAGTCAGATGGGGCCGCACTGGCCGTTTTTGCAACGCTCGCACTCTTCGCAAAACGGCGCGCTGCGCTTGAGGCTGGCCACCTGCACGCGGCTCAGCGGAGCAGGAATCACCGCCAGCAGTGTTTCCTTCAGTCCAGGCGTTAACGGCGCTGCAGTAACAGCGGGCGCACTGCCAAGCTGGATCGGCACACTGCTGAAAATCCCGCCCGCAGACAGCGTGATCGACTGCCCGCCTGCCTGAATCGTGACAGTTGCGCCACCATCGATCACAACGCTTTGCCCCGCGCCTATCAGAATGGCCTGCCCTGCCCTTACCTGCCGAGAGCCGCCAACCATCAAGTGGTCGTCTCGCTTCAGGTCAGTCAGGCGGTTGCCATGGGTAATGCGCAGCTCCTCGCCCTGCAGTTCGTGATGCGACTCACCGTCCACTTTTACCCGAAGGTCATGCAGCACGTGTTGGGTCCAGTCCCGCTGGGCACGCAGGTAGATTTCCTCGGCCCCCTTGCGGTCCTCGATGCGCAACTCGTTGTAGCCACCACCACCGGGGCTGCTCTGGCTGCGGAAGATGCTGCGGGTCTTGTCCGCAGGCAGATCGAGGGGCACCTGGGCGGCCGCATTGGGTAGGCAGCCCATGACCAGCGGCATATCCATGTCGCCATTAACGAAGCCTACCAACACTTCCATACCGACCCGAGGGATCAATACCGCCCCATATCGATCATGCGCCCAGCCGCTGGCAACCCGCAGCCAGCAGCTGGAATGGTCGTTATGTTCCCCATCGCGATCCCACGCCAACTGCACCTTGACCCGGCCGTATTCGTCGCAATGGATTTCGCTGCCGGCGGGACCGGTCACCACTGCGTTCTGGTAACCCGATATTTGAGGCCGGGACATAATCTGAGGTGTTCGAAACGCTACGTCCCAAGGCGTTACAACAAATTCATTGCTGTAGCCTTGAGGCGACTCATCGCCAACAGACTCCTCAAGCACTTGAGGTTGGTGCCCTACATGGTGCAACTGGGTAATCAGCCACAAATCATTCCATTCCTGACGAGGATGCCCAGTCATCTTCAAGAACTGCCCAGTGACCAACGCCGGCTGGTCGCTAGCGCCGCTGGCCTGACGGTAATCGCTGCGATGACGCTCCAGCAGGCGTTGCGCCAGGTACTTACCACGCTCACGATCCGTGAAGTGCCCAGGGTAGCGCTGGTCGTCCAGGGTGGGCCGCAGCCGACTGGACACTTCGCTTTCCAACGTCAGGCTAGGCTTTTTGAAATCGTAATCCCGCAGGCTCACACCGGTGGTACGAGTCTTCAGCCGCAGAATAAAGCGCTTGATCGCTGTCTCGTCGGCAACCATCCCGGTACCAGGCGAATACGGTGTGGATTGATCAGGCCGCGCAAAAACACTTTGATCGTCGCCAAACACCAACAGGTGACGCTCAGGGTTGTGCTGGAAGTGATAGTGAATGCCCGATTCAGCACATAGACGCTGAATGAACTCCAGATCGGTTTCGCCGAACTGAACACAGTATTCACACTCGGGATACTTGCCGCTCAGTTGAAACGCGAAGGCATCACTTTGGATAGCCTGAGCTTGCAATACCTGCGCAATGATCTCGGGTATGGTTTTTTTCTGGAAAATCCGCTGGTGAGTGCTGTGTTCCAGATAAGCCAGCTGCGGCACCAGGGTGATCTGGTAACGGGTAAGGCGCCTGCCCGAATCGCCTTGCGCCACCCGATACACCAAGCCATGAATACCATGGCCATGAGCGTCAAACCCCAGGAACGCTTGACGATGTAGCAGGCTCTCAAGGTCTTGATCGGACTGTTCGCTGACCAACTCAAGGTCAAAGCGAAAAGGCAGGCTGATGAACTCATCCCCCACGAACCCGTGGACCTGGAATTCACTGGGCTCCCCGTCGAGGGTCAGGGTAAAGGCGCTTTGGTTGGCAGGAGCGAACATCCGGTGTTTCTCTGCGGGGGGTGGGCTGCCGATTTTGCATCACCCTTGCGACCTGCTGAGCACTCGCCAGGAAAATCAGTAAAACCCTACGTGCGCACGTCCGAATTTTCTTAGGACCGACATAAATCACACGTAAAAAAAAGGCCCGCAATCCGTAGGACGCGGGCCTTTCTTTCAACTCACTTGGCGCTAAACACCCAGCGAATTACTTATTGAGGTTGTAGTCTTTTTCCGCAGCATCAAAACGCTCGACCATACCGGCAGTCGGTGCGCCCATCTTGCTCACGAAGTAGATCGCCAGGCTGGCGAAGATAAAGCCTGGGATGATTTCGTACAGGCCCAGCAATTCGAAGTGTTTCCACACAATCACAGTGATCGCGCCGACCAGGATACCGGCCAGTGCGCCGTTGCGGGTCATGCCTTTCCAGATCACCGAGATCAGCACCACAGGGCCGAATGCGGCGCCGAAACCGGCCCAGGCGTAGCTCACTAGGCCCAGTACGCGGTTTTCCGGGTTGGCAGCCATGGCGATAGCGATCAGTGCAACCAGCAGCACCATCAGGCGACCGACCCATACCAACTCAACCTGGGACGCGTTTTTGCGCAAGAAGGTCTTGTAGAAGTCCTCGGTCAAAGCGCTGGAGCACACCAACAGTTGGCAGCTCAAAGTGCTCATCACCGCCGCCAGGATGGCCGACAGCAGCACGCCGGCAATCCATGGGTTGAACAGCAGCTTGGCCAGCTCAATGAATACGCGTTCGTGGTTTTCGGTCACAGGACCTGCCACTTCCGGATGCGCCGAGAAGTAGGCAATACCGAAGAAGCCCACCGCCACGGTGCCGCCCAGGCACAGGATCATCCAGGTCATGGAAATGCGACGAGCCTTGGCAATCGACTTCACCGAATCCGCCGCCATGAAACGCGCCAGGATGTGCGGCTGGCCGAAGTAACCCAGGCCCCAGCCCATCAGCGAGATGATGCCGATGAAGGTTGTGTTTTTCAGCATGTTGAAGTTGTCAGGGTTCTGGGCTTCGATCGCTAGGAACGTGGTGTCGACGCCACCGGTGGCCAGCAGCACGATGATCGGCGTGAGAATCAGCGCAAAAATCATCAGCGTGGCTTGTACGGTATCTGTCCAGCTCACGGCCAGGAAACCACCGACGAAGGTGTAGGCAATGGTCGCTGCAGCACCGGCCCACAAAGCAGTCTCGTAGGACATGCCGAAGGTGCTTTCAAACAGGCGGGCGCCGGCGACGATGCCGGAGGCGCAGTAAATGGTGAAGAACACCAGGATCACCACAGCGGAGATGATCCGCAGCAGGCCGCTTTTATCTTCGAAACGGCTGGAGAAGTAATCCGGCAGGGTCAGGGCGTCACCGTTGTGCTCGGTCTGGACCCGCAGGCGACCGGCGACGAACAGCCAGTTGAGGTAGGCACCGACGATCAGGCCGATGGCGATCCAGCTTTCCGACAGGCCAGACATGTAGATCGCGCCCGGCAGGCCCATCAACAACCAGCCGCTCATGTCGGAAGCGCCGGCCGACAAGGCAGTCACCACGCTACCGAGGCTGCGACCGCCCAGGATGTAGTCGGAAAGGTTGTTGGTGGAGCGATAGGCCATGAAGCCGATCAGCACCATTGCTGCGATGTAGATCACGAACGTGATCAGGGTTGGATTACTAACGCTCATAAGAGTGACGCCCTGGCTTTGTTTTTATGTAGCAACGGTCTGTCAGACGGCCACCCACTGGAAGTAGGTAGACGTAGCTGCGTGCCGCGCATTTATGACTGACGTTTCCCCAGGAAAGCCGTCAGCCGATGAACCGAACTTTCAAAGTGGTTGCACCTTGGGCGCGAATGCTATTCAACAAAGCAAATAAGGTGCAACCAGTTTCGTGAGAATAAGTTGCACCTTGATATGTTTTGTGGAAAACGCCCTGTTTTTGCTCCTTTTCGGAGCAAGAACAGCCGATCTCAGAAGCAAACGCACCAAGGCAGAGCGGAATCCGTCGGCGGTGTCTTTTTTTCCCGATCACGATCGAAAATTTCCTGAATAAAAAGGGTTGCACCCGGTTGCACCTCTGCATGCGCAAAGCTAATCTTGCCGCCAGCTAATGCCACTCGGTAGTGGCACCCATGAGGATAAGAAAATGGCTACGACCACCCTTGGGGTCAAACTCGACGACCCGACCCGCGAGCGCCTGAAGGCTGCCGCGACCTCCATTGATCGCACGCCGCACTGGCTGATCAAGCAGGCGATTTTCAATTACCTGGAGAAACTGGAGGGTGGTGCAACCCTGTCCGAACTCAATGGTTTGAGCAGCAAGGACGCCGACGATGCAGGCGAGGTCCAGACCGACCACGCCCACCAGTGCTTCCTTGAGTTCGCCGAGAGCATCCTGCCGCAATCCGTATTGCGCGCCTCGATCACCGCCGCTTACCGCCGCCCCGAGCCGGAAGTGGTGCCGATGCTGATCGAACAGGCTCGTCTGCCGGCCCCGATGGCCGAAGCCACCAACAAGCTGGCCGCGTCAATCGCCGAAAAACTGCGTAACCAGAAAAGTGCTGGCGGCCGTGCCGGTATTGTTCAGGGCCTGCTGCAGGAGTTTTCCCTGTCGTCCCAGGAAGGCGTGGCACTGATGTGCCTGGCCGAAGCGCTGCTGCGCATCCCGGACAAGGGCACTCGCGACGCACTGATCCGCGACAAGATCAGCACCGGCAACTGGCAGCCGCACTTGGGCAACAGCCCGTCGCTGTTCGTCAACGCTGCTACGTGGGGCCTGCTGCTGACCGGCAAACTGGTCGCCACCCACAACGAAGCAGGCCTGACCTCGTCCCTGAGCCGCATCATCGGCAAGAGCGGCGAGCCGATGATCCGCAAGGGCGTCGACATGGCGATGCGCCTGATGGGCGAGCAGTTCGTCACCGGCGAAACCATCGCCGAAGCCCTGGCCAACGCGAGCAAGTTCGAAGCCAAGGGTTTTCGCTATTCCTACGACATGCTTGGTGAAGCCGCGCTGACTGAACACGACGCGCAGAAGTACCTGGCCTCGTACGAACAAGCCATCCATTCGATCGGCAAAGCCTCCCACGGCCGTGGGATTTATGAAGGTCCGGGTATCTCCATCAAGCTATCGGCCCTGCACCCGCGCTACAGCCGTGCGCAGTACGAGCGCGTGATGGACGAGCTGTACCCGCGCCTGCTGTCCCTGACCTTGCTGGCCAAGCAATACGACATCGGCCTGAACATCGACGCCGAAGAAGCCGACCGTCTGGAGCTGTCCCTGGACCTGCTGGAGCGCCTGTGCTTCGAGCCACAACTGACCGGCTGGAACGGCATCGGTTTCGTGATCCAGGCCTACCAGAAGCGTTGCCCGTATGTGATCGACTACGTCATCGACCTGGCGCGCCGCAGCCGCCATCGCCTGATGATCCGCCTGGTAAAAGGCGCGTACTGGGACAGCGAGATCAAGCGCGCCCAAGTTGAAGGCCTGGAAGGCTACCCGGTCTACACCCGCAAGGTGTACACCGACGTTTCCTACATTGCTTGCGCACGCAAACTGCTGTCGGTGCCGGAAGTCATCTACCCGCAGTTCGCCACGCACAACGCTCACACGCTGTCGGCCATCTACCATATCGCCGGTCAGAACTATTACCCCGGCCAGTACGAGTTCCAATGCCTGCACGGCATGGGCGAACCGCTGTACGAGCAGGTTGTAGGCAAGGTTGCCGATGGCAAGCTGAACCGTCCGTGCCGTGTGTACGCTCCAGTCGGCACCCACGAGACACTGCTGGCTTACTTGGTCCGTCGCCTGTTGGAAAACGGCGCGAACACCTCGTTCGTCAACCGCATTGCCGACCAATCCATCTCCATTCAGGAGCTGGTGGCCGATCCAGTGGCCAGCATCGAGCAAATGGCCACGCTGGAAGGCGGCTTCGGCCTGCCGCACCCGCGCATTCCATTGCCGCGTGACCTGTACGGCAGCGACCGCGCCAATTCGGCCGGTATCGACCTGGCCAACGAACACCGCCTGGCGTCGTTGTCCTGCGCCTTGCTGGCCACCGCTCACAACAACTGGAAAGCTGCGCCGATGCTCGGTTGCGCCTCCAGCGAGCAAGCGGCGGCGCCGGTACTGAACCCGTCCGACCTGCGTGACGTGGTCGGTCATGTGCAAGAAGCCACCGTCGAAGACGTCGACAACGCTATCCAGTGCGCCATCAGCGCCGGTCCGATCTGGCAGGCCACCCCGCCCGCCGAGCGCGCCGCCATCCTGGAACGTGCCGCCGACCTGATGGAAGGCGAGATTCAGCCACTGATGGGCCTGCTGGCCCGTGAAGCCGGCAAGACCTTCGCCAACGCCATCGCCGAAGTGCGTGAAGCCGTAGACTTCCTGCGCTATTACGCGGTGCAGGCACGCAACGATTTCACCAACGATGCCCACCGCCCACTGGGCCCGGTGGTGTGCATCAGCCCGTGGAACTTCCCGCTGGCCATCTTCAGCGGCCAAGTCGCCGCCGCATTGGCCGCCGGCAACCCGGTACTGGCCAAGCCGGCCGAACAAACTCCGCTGGTCGCCGCGCAAGCCGTGCGCATCCTGTTGGAAGCCGGTATTCCGGAAGGCGTGCTGCAACTGCTGCCGGGCCAGGGCGAAACCGTGGGTGCCCGCCTGGTGGGTGATGATCGCGTCAAAGGCGTGATGTTCACTGGCTCTACCGAAGTGGCGCGTCTGCTGCAACGTAATGTCGCCGGCCGCCTGGACGCCCAGGGCCGTCCGATCCCGCTGATCGCCGAAACCGGTGGCCAGAACGCGATGATCGTCGACTCCTCCGCGCTGACCGAACAAGTGGTTATCGACGTGGTGTCCTCGGCCTTCGACAGTGCCGGCCAACGCTGCTCGGCCCTGCGTGTACTGTGCCTGCAGGAAGATTCGGCAGACCGTGTCATCGAAATGCTCAAGGGCGCCATGGCGGAATGCCGTCTGGGCAACCCTGAGCGCCTGTCCGTCGACATCGGCCCGGTGATCGACGCCGAAGCCAAGGCCGGCATCGAGAAACACATCCAGGCCATGCGCGACAAAGGCCGCAATGTGTATCAAGTGGCGATTGCCGACGGTGAAGAGATCAAGCGTGGCACCTTCGTGATGCCGACCCTGATCGAACTGGAAAGCTTCGACGAGCTGCAACGGGAGATCTTCGGCCCGGTGCTGCACGTGGTGCGCTACAAGCGCAAAGAGATCGACCAGCTCATCGGCCAGATCAACGCTTCCGGCTACGGCCTGACCCTGGGCGTGCACACCCGTATCGACGAGACCATCGCCAAGGTGATCGACAACGTCAATGCCGGTAACGTCTATGTGAACCGCAACATCGTCGGTGCCGTGGTTGGCGTGCAACCGTTCGGCGGCGAAGGCCTGTCGGGCACTGGCCCGAAAGCCGGTGGCCCGCTGTACCTGTACCGTCTGCTGTCGACGCGCCCTACGGATGCCATCGAGCAATCCTTCGTACGCGGCGACGCATTGGCCGCGCCGGACGTGCGCCTGCGCGATGCCATGAGCCAGCCGCTGACCGCGCTGAAATCGTGGGCCGACAGCAATCAGTTCAGCGACCTGAGCGCCCTGTGCAGCCAGTTCGCCGCGCAATCGCAAAGCGGTATCACTCGCCAACTGGCCGGCCCGACCGGCGAACGCAACAGCTACGCCATCCTGCCCCGCGAGCACGTACTGTGCCTGGCGGAAGTGGAAGGCGATCTGCTGACGCAACTGGCGGCGGTACTGGCCGTGGGCGGTTCGGCGGTATGGCCGGAATCTGACCTGACCAAGGCCTTGTTCCCACGCCTGCCGAAGGAGATTCAGGCGAAGATCAAGCGCGTGGCCGACTGGAGCAAGGACGACGTAGTGTTCGACGCGGTCTTGCATCACGGTGATTCCGATCAATTGCGTGCGGTGTGCCAGCAAGTTGCGCAGCGTGGCGGGGCGATTGTCGGGGTGCATGGTTTGTCGCAAGGCGAGACCGCGATTGCACTGGAACGCCTGGTGATTGAGCGGGCGTTGAGTGTTAACACCGCTGCAGCAGGCGGTAACGCCAGCCTGATGACCATCGGCTAACTGCCTGACGAAATGCGGTAAAAAATGTGGGAGGGGGCTTGCCCCCGATAGCGGTGGATCAGCCAATGCACTTGGTGACTGACACATCGCCATCGGGGGCAAGCCCCCTCCCACATTTGCCTGTGCATCACCCAAATCAATCTTGCTATCCAGCTTCTATTCGCACACTTAGACTCAGGCCAATTCCTCCAAAGGTAAGCCGCCATGTCCGAGACGCTGCTCAGTTCCCGCAATCTGGCTTTCGAGCTGTACGAAGTCCTCGATGCCGAGGGCCTGACCCAGCGCGAGCGGTTTGCCGAACACAATCGCGAAACCTTCGATGCGGCCATCAGCACCGCGCGTAACATCGCGGAAAAGTACTTCGCCCCTCACAATCGCAAGAACGACGAAAACGAACCGCGCTACGAAGACGGCAAGGCCATCCTGATTCCGGAAGTGAAGCCGGCGGTGGATGCGTTCCTGGAAGCCGGCTTCCTCAACGCAGCCCGCAGCTTTGAAGCGGGTGGCATGCAACTGCCGACCCTGCTGTCGCAAGCCTGTTTCGCGCACTTCCAGTCGGCCAACGCGGCATCTACTTCCTATCCGTTCCTGACCATGGGCGCCGCCAACCTGATCGAAAGCTTCGGCACTGAGGACCAGAAACAACGCTTTCTGCAACCGATGATCGACGGCCGTTTCTTTGGCACCATGGCGCTCACCGAACCTCACGCCGGCTCATCCCTGTCAGATATTCGTACACGCGCAGAGCCAGCGGCTGACGGTACTTACCGACTCAAGGGGAATAAGATCTTCATTTCCGGCGGTGACCACCCGCTGTCGGAAAACATCGTGCACATGGTGCTGGCCAAACTTCCGGACGCGCCGGCCGGGGTGAAGGGCATTTCGTTGTTTATCGTGCCCAAGTTCCTGGTCAACGACGACGGCAGCCTGGGCGAGCGCAACGATGTGTTGCTGGCCGGGCTGTTCCACAAGATGGGTTGGCGCGGCACCACGTCCACTGCGCTGAACTTCGGCGATAACGGCAATTGCGTCGGCTATCTGGTGGGCAAGCCGCACCAGGGTTTGAGCTGCATGTTCCAGATGATGAACGAGGCGCGGATTGGCGTCGGTATGGGCGCCGTCATGCTCGGTTACGCCGGCTACCTCTACTCCCTGGAATACGCCCGCGAACGCCCACAAGGTCGCCTGCCCGATAGTAAAGATCCCACGACCGCGCCGGTCTCGATCATTCAGCACGCGGACATCAAGCGCATGCTGCTCACCCAAAAATCCTACGTAGAAGGCGCCTTCGACCTCGGCCTCTACGCCGCGCGGCTGTTCGACGACACCACCACCCTGGCCACCGAAACCGAACGCAAACAAGCTCACGAACTGCTGGACCTGCTCACGCCCATCGTCAAATCCTGGCCGTCGGAGTTCTGCCTCAAAGCCAACGAACTGGCGATCCAGATTCTCGGCGGCCATGGCTACACCCGCGAATACCCTGTGGAGCAGTATTACCGTGACAACCGCCTGAACCCGATCCATGAAGGCACCCACGGCATCCAGTCCCTGGATTTGCTCGGGCGCAAACTGGCGCAGAACGGCGGAGCGGGCTTGAAGCAACTCATCAGACTGATCGCCGAAACCGGCGCCCGTGCGCAGGAATACCCGAGCCTTACCGTGCTGAGGGAACCCTTGGAACAACTGGTCAACCGCCTGCAAACCGTCACCATTGGCCTGCTGACGGATCTCGCCCACGGCAAGGTCAACAGCAGCCTGGCGAATTCAGCGCTGTACCTGAAGGTATTCGGGCATACGGTAATTGGCTGGCGCTGGCTGGAACAGGCGATTCGCGCCGAAGCAGGCTTGGCCAAGGGTGATGCGGCGGATGTGGCCTTCTATAGAGGCAAGCTCCAGGCTGCCCGGTACTTCCTGACCTGGGAAGTGCCGAGCTGCCATCATGAACTGGCAATCTTGGAGGCCCGCGATGACACGTGCCTCGGCATGCAAGATGAGTGGTTCTAAGGCGTTCCGATCGCCTTGGAAATCACATCGACCGTGGCGCTGACTTGCTCTTGGTAACGGTCGAGTTCCTGCTGGTGCGCCTGCTGCATTTCGATCTGCTCGGCGCACAGGTTCAGCGCCGCCAGCACCAGTAGCTTGTCACCGATCAGGGTCGGGTACTTCTTCTTGGTGGTGGCCAGGGACGCCTTGAGCAGGGTCACGGCGTGCATCAGGGTTTTCTCTTCCCCGGCCGGTGCCTTGATCGAGTAATCCTCTCCGAGAATCGAAACGACCTTTATCCCTTCACTCATGCGCCGACGGGCCCTGCGCTCACACGCTCAACCAGCGCCTGGATACGCGCAGCGGTGGCACCGTGCTTTTCTTCCTGTTCCATCAGGCTCAGTTGCAGGCTGTCGTTCTCGTCCTTGGCGCGGGCCAGTTCGGCCTTGAGGGATTCGTTGGTGCCCAGCAGATCCTGGTTCTGCTGTACCAGGTCGCTGACCAGTTGTTCCAATTGGCTGAGGGATGCTTCTAACATTTTGATTTCTCGGGCTTTTTAAAAGGGCGGTGACGATAAAGAAAATTCACCTCGGATGCCAGGGTTATCCCCGGCGCGCAGCCCGATTTTTAAGGGCCGGGCCGCACTTTCGAGCCTTAGTGACTGCATTTACCGGATCTGGTTCCTGAATCGATCAAACCCCTCGTCAGATGCGACAAAACCGCACACGCCCCTTTAGACTTTAGTCGTACGACCGATAAAGAGGGACACCCCGTCTGATGGCCGCACGGATCGCGCATCTCCCCCAGGATTCCCGCATGTCGCTTCGTAATATGAATATCGCTCCGAGGGCCTTCCTCGGCTTCGCGTTTATTGGCGCGTTGATGTTGTTTCTCGGTGTGTTCGCCCTGAATCAAATGAGCAAGATACGCGCCGCCACGGAAGACATCACCCTGTCCAGCGTGCCAAGCATTCGTGCCCTCGATGAGTTCACCCAACTGACTCTGCGCCTGCGGGTGCTGTCGTACCGCCTGCTGACCAACCGCGAGCCGGAGGTCCAGCAAAAAACCCTGGAAGCCTTTGAGCTGCGCAATCAGCAGATTCGCACGGCCCAGGGCATCTACGAAAAACTCATCGAGAGCAGCGAAGAGCGCTCGACCTACGACGAATACGTACGCCTGCTGGGCCAGTACCATCAGATTGAAGAGCGCATGAAGAGCCTGTCGCGCGCCAATCAAGTGGAAGAGCTGCGCACCCTGCTCAACACCGAACTGCTGAGCAACTCCGAGCAGGTCAACGCCGTGCTCACCCGCCTGCTGGACATCAACAATAAGATGGCCCTGGCTACCAATAAAGACGCCGAAGACCAATACAACATGGCCTTCAACATGGTGGTGAGCCTTCTGGTGATCGCCACCCTGCTGACACTGCTGTTTGCGTGGCTGCTGACCCGCAGCATCACCCTGCCCATCTCCCAGGCCTTGGAAGCAGCCGAAGAAGTGGCCGAAGGCAACCTGACGCGCCCGATCAAAGTCGACGGCAACGACGAAGCCGGGCGCCTGTTGGCGGCCATGGCCAAGATGCAGGACAAACTGCGCGACACCCTGCAACGCATTGCCGGGTCCGCGACCCAGCTGGCGTCGGCTGCCGAGGAACTGAACGCCGTCACCGACGAAAGCGCCCGTGGCCTGACCCAGCAAAACAACGAAATCGAACAAGCCGCCACGGCGGTGAACGAGATGACCAGTGCCGTCGAAGAAGTTGCCCGCAATGCGGTGAGCACCTCCGAGGCATCGCGCAACGCCACCACTTCTGCCGGCGATGGCCGTGACCTGGTGCAGGAAACCGTCAGCGCCATCGAACGCATGAGCGGCGATGTGCAAGCCACCGCCACCTTGATTGGCGACCTGGCCAATGAGTCACGCGACATCGGCAAGGTGCTCGACGTGATTCGCGGCCTGGCTGACCAGACCAACCTGCTGGCCCTGAACGCGGCGATTGAAGCGGCACGTGCTGGCGAAGCCGGTCGCGGTTTTGCGGTGGTCGCCGATGAAGTGCGCGCCCTGGCTCATCGCACGCAGCAATCGACCAGCGAGATCGAGCGGATGATCGGCAGTATCCAGGCCGGCACCGAACACGCGGTGGATTCGATGCGCAACAGCACCGAACGCGCCGAATCGACGCTGAATATCGCCAAAGGCGCCGGGATGTCGCTGGATACCATCAATACCGCGATCGTCGAGATCAACGAACGCAACCTGGTCATCGCCAGCGCAGCGGAAGAACAGGCCCAGGTGGCGCGGGAAGTGGATCGCAACCTGGTGAATATCCGCGACTTGTCCGTGCAATCGGCGACTGGTGCCAGCCAGACCAGTGCGGCGAGCAGCGAGCTGTCGCGCCTGGCGGTGGACTTGAATGGGATGGTCGGGCGCTTCCGCCTCTAACTGAAACAACTGGGTCAAAATTGTGGGAGGGGGCTTGCGCCCGATGGCGGTGTGTCAGCCAGCTTATCGATAGCTGGACCACCGCAATCGGGGGTAAGCCCCCTACCACATTCAGATCTACGCCTGCCTTTAAAAGCTTTTTGACAGCGCAGCAATTCAACAGGTTAGAATCGCTGGCACGCAGACTGCATGGTCAGTTTGCGCCCCGTCTTGTTTGCTCATGGAGTACTGCCTTTGAATGCGACGACCATCAACAGCCTGTTCTTGATCGGCGCGTTGCTGGTGAGTGCGAGCATTCTGGTGAGTTCTCTTTCGTCCCGCCTGGGTATCCCGATATTGGTGATCATCCTGGCCGTGGGCATGGTCGCCGGCGTCGATGGCGGCGGCATCATCTTCGATAACTACCCAACCGCCTACCTGGTGGGCAACCTCGCCCTGGCCGTGATCCTGCTCGATGGCGGTTTACGCACACGGGTGGCGAGTTTCCGCGTGGCACTCTGGCCGGCGTTGTCGCTGGCCACGGTGGGGGTGTTGATTACCACCGGCCTCACCGGCATGGCCGCGGCCTGGCTGTTTGACCTCAATATCATCCAAGGCTTGTTGATTGGCGCGATTGTCGGCTCCACGGACGCTGCGGCAGTGTTCTCGCTGCTCGGCGGCAAGGGCCTCAACGAACGGGTCACCGCCAGCCTGGAAATCGAATCCGGCAGCAACGACCCCATGGCGGTGTTCCTCACTGTCACCTTGATCGACATGCTCGCCAGCGGCCAGACCGGCCTGCACTGGAGCCTGCTGACTCACTTGGTGCGCGAGTTCGGCATCGGCGGCGTGGTTGGCCTGGGCGGCGGCTGGCTGATGCTGCAAATGGTCAACCGCATCAACCTGGCCACCGGCCTGTACCCGATCCTGGTGATCGCTGGCGGCCTGTTCGTGTTCGCCGTGACCAACGCCCTGCACGGCAGCGGCTTCCTCGCCGTGTACCTGTGCGGCCTGGTGATCGGCAACCGCCCGGTGCGCAGCCGTCATGGCATTTTGCATATGCTCGACGGTATGGCCTGGCTGGCGCAGATCGGCATGTTCCTGGTACTGGGCCTGCTGGTCACGCCCCATGACTTGCTGCCCATCGCGTTGCCGGCCCTGGGCCTGGCGCTGTGGATGATTCTGTTTGCGCGGCCATTGTCGGTAATGGTCGGCCTGCTGCCTTTCAAAGCGTTCCACGGTCGGGAAAAGGCCTTTATCGCCTGGGTGGGCCTGCGCGGCGCGGTGCCGATCATTCTGGCGGTGTTCCCGCTGATGGCCGGGCTGCCCCATGCGCAGCTGTACTTCAACCTCGCGTTCTTTATCGTGCTGGTGTCGCTGCTGGTGCAGGGCACAAGCCTGCCGTGGGTGGCCAAGCTGCTCAAAGTCACCGTACCGCCGGACCCGGCGCCGATTTCCCGTGCCGCGCTGGAAGTGCACGTCACCAGCGAGTGGGAGCTGTTCGTCTACCGCCTGGGCGCGGAAAAATGGTGCATCGGCGCAGCCCTGCGTGAGCTGAAAATGCCCGAAGGCACGCGGATCGCCGCGCTGTTCCGTGGCCAGCAACTGCTCCATCCGTCGGGTAGTACCGTGCTGGAAGTCGGCGACCTGCTCTGCGTGATCGGCCACGAACACAACCTGCCGGCCCTGGGCAAACTGTTCAGCCAAGCCCCGCAACGCGGTCTGGACCTGCGTTTCTTCGGCGACTTCGTGCTGGAAGGCGATGCCCAACTGGGCGCGGTTTCCGCGCTGTACGGCCTGAAGTTGGAAGGCATCGACCCGGATATGCCGCTGAGCAGTTTCATCACCCAGAAAGTCGGCGGCGCGCCCATCGTCGGCGACCAGGTGGAGTGGAACAACACCATCTGGACCGTCGCGGTCATGGACGGGAACAAGATTGGCAAAGTGGGCGTCAGATTCCCCGAAGGAAGTCGCCCGGGCCCCGGACTCTTCCTCTAAACTGCGGGGCGACGACGCCCCCGATTCTTCACCTTGCAAGACCGGTCTCTATGCCTACCCTGCGCACGTTCCTCGCCACTGCCCTGCTGGGCCTGACCCTTTGTGTCGGCACCGTTCACGCGGCCGACCCGCCCAGCGCCGACGCCATCCAGCAAACCCTGGACAAGCTGCCCGACCGCAAGCTGCCCGACGCCGACATGAAGGCCCTGCAGGGCATCCTGCAGCAGACCTTGACGTACCTGGGCAACAAGCAGGATTACGAGCAGCGCCTGGTCGACCTCAAGCGCCAGCTGGAAGACGCGCCGCGCGAGACCGCCGACAACCAGCGCGAACTGACCCGGCTCAAGGCCACCAAAATCATCCCGGTCGCCCAGCGCTACGCCACCCTGCCGGTGCCGCAGCTTGAGCAACTGCTGGTGCAGCGCACCACCCAGCAAGGCGACCTGCAAAAAGAACTGGCTGACGCCAACAGCCTGTCCATCGCCGCCCAAACCCGCCCCGAGCGCGCCCAGACCGAAATCAGCAGCAGCCAGACGCGCATCCTGCAGATCAACTCGATCCTCAAGGCCGGCAAGGACAACGGCAAGACCCTCAGCGGCGACCAGCGCAACCAGCTCAATGCCGAACTGGCCGCCCTCAACGCACTGATCCCGCTGCGCCGCCAGGAACTGGCCGGCAACAGCCAACTGCAAGACCTGGGCAACAGCCAACACGACCTGGTGATGGAAAAAACCGCGCGCCTGGAACAAGAGATCCAGGACCTGCAAACCCTGATCAACCAGAAACGCCTGGCCCAGTCCCAACAAACGGTGACCCAGCAGTCCATCGAAGCGCAAAAAGCCGGCGGCAGCAGCCTGCTGGCCACCGAAAGCGCGGCCAACCTGAAGTTGTCCGACTACCTGCTCAAAAGCACCGACCGCCTCAACGATCTGACCCAGAAGAACCTGAAAACCAAGCAGCAACTCGACACGGTGACCCAGAGCGACTCGGCCCTGGACGAGCAGATCAACGTGCTCAAGGGCAGCCTGTTGCTGTCCAAGATCCTCTACAAACAGAAACAAGCCTTGCCACGCCTGACCGTGGACCGCGACCTGGCGGACGACATCGCCAACATTCGCCTGTACCAGTTTGAGGTCAACCAGCAACGCGAACTGATCAGTTCGCCAAGTGCCTATGTGGATAACTTGCTGGCCAATCAAGCGCCGGAAGACGTCCCCCCCCAACTGCGCCGCACCCTGCTGGAACTGGCGATCACCCGCAGCGACCTGCTGGAGCGCCTGAGCCGTGAGCTGAGCGCGCTGCTCAATGAATCCATCACCCTGCAACTGAACCAGAAACAACTGCTCAGCACCGCCACCACCCTGCGCGCGACGCTTGATGAGCAAATGTTCTGGATCCCCAGCAACAAGCCGCTGGACACCGAATGGCTGGAAACGGTGCCGGCGCACCTGAGCAAGCAAGTCGCCACCCTGCCCTGGGCCTCCAGCGTCAGCGAACTGTACGACGGCCTGACCCAACGCCCGCTGCTGTTCCTGCCGCTGCTGCTGTTGATTGGCGCGCTGCTATGGCGCCGTAAAAACCTGTACCAGCGCCTGAACAAGGTGCATCTGGATATTGGCCACTTCAAGCGCGACAGCCAGTGGCACACGCCCCAGGCCATCCTGATCAATATCCTGCTGGCGATGCCGGTTTCCCTGGGCTTGGCGCTGTGCGGCTACGCGCTGCAGATCGACGCCCGTGGGCAGAACGCCAACCTCGGTTCGGCCCTGCTGCAGATCGCCCAGGCCTGGCTGGTGTTCTATACCGCTTATCGCATCCTGGCGCCGGGTGGCGTGGCGGAACTGCACTTCCGTTGGGAAAAGCCCCAGGTCGAATTCCTGCAAGGTTGGGTGCGCAAACTCGGTCTGGTGGTACTCGCGCTGGTGGCCGTGGTGGCCATCGCTGAACACCAACCGGCGGCGCTGGCCGACGACGTGCTGGGCATCGGCGTGGTACTCACCTGCTACGCGCTGATGGCCTGGCTGCTCGGCCGCCTGTTGCTCAACAGCCCGACCCATGAAAAGGCCTCACTGTTCCGCAAGGCCGTGGGCCTGATGTTTACCGCGCTGCCGGTCGCGCTGTTTATCGCCGTGTGCTTTGGCTACTACTACACCGCGCTCAAGCTCAGCGACCGTCTGATCAACACCCTGTACCTGCTGATGTTCTGGCTGGTGATCGAAGCCACCTTCGTCCGCGGCCTGGGCGTTGCCGCCCGGCGACTGGCCTATGCGCGTGCCCTGGCCAAACGCCAGGCCGCCAAGGAAGCCGGCGACGGCGAAGCAGTGATCGAAGAACCGACCCTGGACATCGAGCAGGTCAACGAACAGTCCATGCGACTGATCCGCCTGGCCTTGCTCGGCGGCTTTATTGCCGCGCTGTACTGGGTATGGTCTGACCTGATCTCGGTGTTTTCGTATTTGGATAACGTCACGTTGTACGAATACACCAGCGGTACGGGTGCCAATATCAGCATGGTGCCGATCAGCATCGGCGACTTGCTCGGCGCGCTGATCATCATCGGCATCACCTTCGCCCTGGCGCGCAACCTGCCCGGCCTGCTCGAGGTGCTGGTGCTGTCCAAGCTGGACCTGGCCCAGGGCAGCGCCTATGCGACCACCACGTTGCTGTCGTACGTGATTGCCGGCGTCGGCTTCGTCTCCACCCTGTCCACCCTCGGCGTGAGCTGGGACAAGTTGCAATGGCTGGTGGCGGCGCTGTCGGTGGGGTTGGGCTTTGGTATGCAGGAGATCTTCGCGAACTTCATCTCCGGCATCATGATCCTGTTCGAACGCCCGGTGCGCATCGGCGACACCATCACCATCGGCAACCTGTCGGGCACGGTGAGCAAGATCCGCATCCGCGCCACCACGATCACCGACTTTGATCGCAAGGACATCATTGTCCCGAACAAAACCTTCATCACTGGGCAACTGATCAACTGGTCGCTGACCGACACCATCACCCGCGTCACCCTCAAACTCGGCGTGGACTACGGCTCGGATCTGGACCTGGTGAAGGAACTGTTACTCAAGGCTGCCAGGGAAAACCCACGGGTCCTGAAAGAGCCAGAACCCCATGTTTACTTCCTCAATTTCGGCGAAAGCACCCTCGACCACGAACTGCGCATGCACGTGCGTGACCTGGGTGACCGTAACCCGGTGCTCGACGAGGTCAACCGCTACATCAACCGTGAGTTCAAGAAGCAGCACATCAACATCTCGTTCCGGCAGATGGAGGTGTACCTGAAGAATATGCACGGTCAGGAATACAAATTGGTGCCGGTTGAGGATGACCGCAAGACCCTCGTCGGGCCTGCGACAGACCAAGATGCCCCCGAGCCGCCACCCGGCAAAGTCGACGACGCGCCGGAACCGCCGCCGAGCAAACTCGACTAACCGCACTATCCCCAGCAGAATGCTCGGACATTCTGCTGGAGATGGCCGGTGAAAGCCCTCGACGAACTGAACTTCGACAACCGCTTCGCACGCCTGGGCGACGCGTTCTCGACCCACGTATTGCCTGAGCCCCTCGACGCGCCGCGCCTGGTCGTGGCAAGCGAGGCCGCCATGGCCCTGCTCGACCTTGACCCCGCCGTGGCCGAAACGCCGGTATTTGCCGAGCTGTTTGGCGGGCACAAGCTGTGGGCCGAGGCGGAACCCCGGGCGATGGTCTATTCCGGGCATCAGTTCGGCGGCTACACCCCGCAACTGGGTGATGGCCGTGGCTTGTTGCTGGGCGAGGTGTACAACGCAGCCGGCGAACACTGGGACCTGCACCTCAAGGGCGCAGGGATGACGCCTTACTCACGGATGGGCGATGGTCGCGCCGTGTTGCGCTCGTCGATTCGCGAGTTTTTGGCTTCCGAAGCGCTGCACGCGCTTGGCATCCCCAGCAGCCGCGCACTGTGCGTGATCGGCTCCGACACCCCCGTGTGGCGCGAAAAGCAGGAACGCGGCGCGATGGTGTTGCGCATGGCACACAGCCATATCCGCTTCGGCCATTTCGAATATTTCTACTACACCAAGAAGCCCGAGCAGCAGGCGCTGTTGGCCGAGCATGTACTGAACCTACACTACCCCGAGTGCCGCGAACAACCCGAGCCATACCTGGCGATGTTCCGCGAAATCGTCGAGCGCAACGCCGAATTGATCGCTAAGTGGCAGGCTTATGGCTTCTGCCATGGCGTGATGAACACCGACAACATGTCGATCCTAGGCATCACTTTCGACTTCGGGCCGTTTGCGTTTTTGGATGACTTTGACGCGCACTTCATCTGCAACCACTCGGACCATGAAGGGCGCTATTCCTTCAGCAATCAGGTGCCGATTGGGCAGTGGAACTTGAGTGCATTGGCGCAAGCACTGACGCCGTTTATCAGCGTCGACGCCTTGAAAGAAGCCCTTGGGCTGTACCTGCCGCTGTATCAGGCGAACTACCTGGACCTGATGCGCCGCCGCCTGGGACTCACCACCGCCGAAGACGACGACCAGCATCTGGTCGAGCGTTTATTGAAGCTGATGCAGAACAGCGGCGTGGATTACACCCTGTTCTTCCGCCGTCTGGGAGATGAGTCGGCGGCGTTGGCAGTGGCGCGGTTGCGCGATGACTTTGTCGACCTGGCCGGGTTTGATGCCTGGGCCGAGCAGTACAAGGCGCGTGTTGCACGGGATGGTGACTACAGCGAGGAACAGCGCCGTGCGCGGATGCACGCGGTGAACCCGCTGTACATCTTGCGCAACTATCTTGCGCAGAATGCCATCGCTGCCGCCGAGTCCGGGGATTACAGCGAGGTGAGGCGGCTGCATGAGGTGCTTTCCAAGCCGTTTGAGGAGCAAGCCGGGATGGAGCAATACGCACAGCGGCCGCCGGATTGGGGGAAGCATTTGGAGATTAGTTGTTCCTCGTAAAAACCTTTAGATAAAGGTTTCTACTGAAACACCGAATCGCTCGGCCAGCCAACGAATTTGACGTATGTTGAGTTGGCGCTTGCCGCTCAGGACTTCCAAAACGTCGGACTGCGGACCTACACCCGGCAGATCGCCTTGGGTCAAGCCATGCTCTCGCATCATAAAGCGCAACACATCAACGCCACTGGCAACAGGCATCGGCCAATGCTCATGATCGTAGGCTTCGATCCAGTCACCTATGATGTCCACCAGCCCCATAAGTGGGTGAGCTTCGTCTTCTCCAACGATATCCAGTAGCTCATCGAGCGACCCAGCCAAGGCATCATAGTCGGCCTCGGATTGGGGCTTGGTCAGCAGCGATGAAACAAAGCGCCACTGCTCAATAGCCAGCTTTAGATCGTCGTTCATGTGTTGTCCTTTTTATCTGGTCTTGATAAACCGCATTCCCGGCTCCAGATTGAACCTAATGGCCACACCCTAGGAGCCCCCGATGTCCGAACCTCTTGTAATCCCCTGCCCCCACTGCAACGGGCTCAACCGCATCCCCGGTGAACGCCTGGGTGATGCGCCAAAGTGCGGGCGCTGCAAGCAGCCGGTTTTGTTGAACAAGCCGTTTGAGCTGAAACAAGGCGACTACGCCAGCCAGATCAAAGGCGACCTGCCGTTGCTGGTGGATGTGTGGGCCGACTGGTGCGGGCCATGTAAATCGTTTGCGCCGGTGTTCGAGCAGGCGGCCGGGCAGTTGGCGGGCAAGTGCCGGTTGGCCAAGCTTGACAGCGAGGCCAATCAGCAGTTGTCGGCGCAGTTGGGGATTCGCTCGATTCCCAGCTTGATTCTGTTCAAGAACGGCCGCGAAGTGGCGCGCCAGAGCGGGGCGTTTCCGTTGCCGCAGTTGATAAGTTGGTTGCGTAGCCAGGGCGTCTAAACACGGTCGAATGTGGGAGCTGGCTTGCCTGCGATGGCAATGTTGAATTCACTACAGCTATTGCAGGCAAGCCAGCTCCCACACTGACCGCATTCCAGATTTAGGCCAGCGGCGCTTCACGGTCCATCATCTGGCCGACGAGCATTACGCCGAGTTCGCTCAATTGGTGGATCGCCAGGGCTACGTCGCGGTGTTCGCCGGTGAGGTCGTTGGACAGGTTGAGTAATAGGGTGCGGACGGAGGAGAAGGTTTCGTAGCTGTTGAGGACGAGGGTTTCGGTGGGGAGATTGGGGGTGACGGTGAATAACATGCTTTTCGTTCTCTGATAGGGCCACCACCTATTCGCTACTAAACGAGGGCGGCGGCTGTACGCAGGTTAGTAGACCGGGAACGAAAGCAAAAACCGGCGCACCCGAAGGTGCCCTGCGCACAGCCACCATCAGATAGGCGAAAAACGCCATGCTGTCGGAGCGGTGCACATACTTTCGTCTGACTGGGCTACTAAACCCGACCACTGAGAATTCAGCGGCCCGAGAACCTTAAGAGAAGCCCATCCAGACGCACAAGCCGGGCGATTCTGGCTTACCTGTAGGCATCGTTACAAGGCACAACCCCTATTGGGAGACCCGTCCTACAGCCTCTGTGGGACAAATCCAGCAGCTGGAATGCAGAACCCAGTGTGGGAGCTGGCTTGCCTGCGATGCAGGCGACTCGGTCTGCCTGATAAACCGAGGCTATGCGATCGCAGGCAAGCCAGCTCCCACACTGATCGCATTTCAAACTCAGGTCCGCGCTGCCTTTCAGATCACGCGTTTTCCAGCAGATTATGCAACTCCACAAACTGCTGCGTCAGCTTATGCCGTGGGTCCAGGTGGATCAGCGGCTTGCTCTCCTGGTGCGACTCACGCATGCGCACGGAACTGGCCAAGTAAACGGGCAATACCGGCAACCCCTCGGCAATCAATTCATCGAGCATCTGCTGCGGCAACGTCGCGCGGGCCTGGAACTGGTTGACCACGATGCCTTCCACTTCAAGGCCTTCGTTGTGGTCCTCCTTCAATTCTTCGATTTCCGCCAGCAGGCCATACAGGGCCTGGCGCGAGAAGCTGTCGCAATCAAAGGGGATAAGCACACGATCAGCGGCAATCAGCGCCGAAACAGCATAAAAATTCAGGGCTGGCGGTGTATCCAGGTAGATCCGGTCGTAATCCTCGCTCAGATCATCCAGCAGCTTTCTCAGCTTGTTGATCTTGTGCTTGGCCTCAAGCTTGGGCTGCAGGTCGGCCAACTCCGGGGTCGCGGTGATGACGTGCAGGTTGTCGAACGGCGTCTCGTAGATATCTACCTTGTTCTTCTTGGAAAACGGCCCGGAAGACAGGGTTTGCTTGAAAAAATCCGCGATACCCATGGGGATATCGTCGCCGGTCAGCCCCGTGAGGTACTGGGTTGAGTTGGCTTGTGCATCGAGGTCCACCAACAGGGTTCGATAACCTTCGCTGGCGCTGACTGCCGCCAGGTTGCAGGCAATGCTGGACTTGCCAACGCCGCCTTTCTGATTGAACACCACACGCCGCATGGAAAAACCTCCGTGTATCAATGAATGTCCGAGTGTAGAGGGCAAAAGCGCCTGTTAGCTACCTCGTTCATCCATGCACTGCCGCATCACGGGCGATCGGTGACCTGCCTTTCATACGCAGCCGACAGATTAAAAAGAACGGTCCGACAATCCAATCAGTCCTCTGGTAAAGGACAATCTGTAAATCCTTTCCACTATTTTGTAATCAATCGTGCACAAATTTTTACCAAAGTTTGCTAGAACCCCACGGCACCGGGATAATGCGCGCCATTCGGCTATTGTTCCCTGTCCCGGTATTCGGGGCCAAAAGTCGCACATGGAAGCCCGCAGGGGCGGGATAACTTCTCAGTGATCACTTTCAACATCGCCCAATGGCGCGCCTGGGCCCCTGGGCTCGATAGCGTGGACGACTGGCGGGCCTGGTGCCAGGCCCCGATGTTGCTGCCTGCCAGCGAAGCCTGTCCCGATGTGTCATTCCTGCCGGCCATGCAACGCCGCCGCCTGAACCGCCTGGCGCGCATGGCGTTCAGCGTGGGCTGGCCACTGGCTGAGGGTTTGCAGGACCTGCCGCTGGTGTTTATCTCCCGGCATGGCGAGACCCCGCGCACCCTCGACATCCTCAGTGATCTGGCCAACGACCAACCGCTGTCGCCGACCCAGTTCAGCCTGTCGGTGCATAACGCGGTCATTGGCCTGTGGTCGATCCTGCGCAATGAAACCAGCGAAATGACTGCCCTCGCTGCCGCGGGCGACGGTTTGGAACATGGCATGCTCGAGGCCGCCGCGCTGCTCAACGAAGGTGCCCCGGCCGTATTGCTGGTGATCACTGAAGAACAGCCGCCCGAAGCCTACGCCAGCTGGATCCACGACGTGCCGTTCCCCTACGCCCTCGGCCTGTTGCTGACACCGGGCGACGAGTGGCAACTGGAACTCGGTACCGGCACTGTCCAACCCACTCAAACCCAGTGGCCCCATGCCCTGAACCTGCTGCGCACCCTGCTCACCGAACAGGTCGCCTGCCAACATGCCTGGAAGAACCGTGTATGGAATTGGCAACGCAAGCCCTGAACGAGAAACCACGGGACGCCTACTATTGGCGCCTGTTCGCCACCGCCGCCAGCTTCGCGCTGTTCGGCTTCGGTGGGCTGTGCCTGCGTTTACTGGTGTTCCCGTTGCTCAGTTGCCTGCCAGGGGACGCTGCAAAACACCGCAGCCGCGCCCGTCACACGATCAGTTGGCTGTTCTGGTTCTTTATTCGCCTGATGCAGCGCGCCGGCGTGCTCACCTACAGTGTCGAAGGCGCGGAAAAACTCGGCCGCCCTGGCCAGATGATCATCGCCAACCACCCGTCGTTGATCGACGTGGTGTTCCTGATCGGCCTGGTGCGCCAGGCCAACTGCGTGGTCAAGCAGAGCCTGTGGCAGAACCCCTTCACCCGTGGGCCGGTGCGCGACGCGGGCTATATCAGCAACGACGGCAGTGCCGAGATGCTCGATGCGGCGGCTGACGCCCTGCGCAGCGGCCAGACCCTGATCATTTTTCCCGAAGGCACCCGCACCACACCCGGCGCGGCGCCTGCCTTTCATCGCGGCGGCGCCGCCATTGCGCTGCGCGGTGCGACAATCATCACCCCCGTGGTGATCAAGGTCAGCCCCACCACGCTGACCAAGGCCGAACCCTGGTATCGCATCCCAAAATGCCGCGTGCACTTCAGTTTGCGGGTGGGTGCCGATATAGAACCACAGGCGTTCGCATCAATGGGGCCCGCGCCCCAGGCCTCACGCAAGCTCAACGATTACCTGCATCACTTTTTTATTAAGGAGCTCGCCGAAGATGAGCGACCAACACCGCCTTGAGCACGACATAAAGACGCTGATCATCGAGGCCCTGGGCCTGGAAGACATCAGTGTCGACGACATCGGCAGCGAGCAGACCCTGTTCGGCGAAGGCCTCGGCCTGGATTCGGTAGACGCCCTGGAATTGGGCCTGGCGATCCAGAAAAAGTACGGTATCAAGATCGATGCCGACGCCAAGGACACCCGCAATCACTTCACCAACGTGGCCAGCCTTGCGGCGTTCGTCACGGCCAGACAGGCAGCTTGAGACCGGACCATGCAAACTCGTGACGATATTTTCAACACCTTGCGCGATGCCTTGGTGGAACTGTTTGAACTGCCGCCGGAACGCGTCACCCTTGACGCCAACCTGTACCAGGACCTGGAAATCGACAGCATCGATGCCGTCGACTTGATCGACCACATCAAGCGCCAGACCGGCAAGAAGATCGCCGCCGAAGAGTTCAAGGCCGTGCGCACCGTGAACGACGTGGTTGAGGCGGTGTACCGTCTGGTCACGCCTGCCGCATGAGCCGGCTGATCGGCCTTGGCCTGTTGTTGGCGGGGCTGCTGTACCCCTTTGCGGTGTATTACGGCACCGAACACTTCGCCCCGTGGCAATTCGGCCTGCTGCTGGGCAGCCTGTGGCTATTGCGCGCACTGACCGGTGCGCGACGCCCCGGCAGCCGCTGGATGGCGCTGGCGGTGATCTTGTTTTGCCTGCTGCTGGCCTGGTTCGACAACCCGCACTTGCTGCGCTGGTACCCGAGCCTGGTCAGTGGGTTCATGTTGGCGTTGTTCGGCTTGAGTCTCAAATACGGCCCGCCGATGGTCGAGCGCCTGGCGCGCATGACCGACCCGGTGCTGCCCCCGCATGCCATTGTGTATACCCGCCAGGTCACCGTGGTGTGGAGCGTGTTTTTTCTGTGTAATGGCCTGCTCGCCGCCGCCCTCACCCTGTGGGCGCCGCTGAGCTGGTGGACGTTGTACAACGGCCTGATCGCCTACGGGCTGATGGGGCTGTTGTTTGCCGTGGAATGGCTGGTACGACAAAGGGTTCGAGGCCGCGTATGAATGGGTTGAAACTTGAGCACTTGTTGCTTGAGCCGCTGGAACAGCGTCCGGTCACCACCGAACCTGCAATGAATCATGCCCAGTTGTGGGCGCAGTCCCTGAGCCTGGCCGCAGGCCTGCAAGCGCGCGGTATCCAGCGCCTGGCCGTGTACCTGGAAGACGCCGGCCTGCTGGCGATTGCCCTGCTGGCCGCCTGGCGGGCCGGGGCCAGCGTATTGCTGCCCGCCGATTTGCAACCTCAGACCCGCCAACGCTGGGACGAGGCCGTCGATGCCTGGCTGACCGAAACGACAGACCTGGACGCGCTGTACCAGGCGCCACTGAGCGCTGCGGCACTCGATCTGGACGCTTGCCAACTGAGCCTGTGCACCTCCGGCTCCAGCGGCGAACCCAAGCGCATCGACAAAAACCTGCGCCAACTGGCCAACGAAGTCGAGGCCCTGGAAACTCTGTGGGGCCAGGATCTCAACGACGCCTGCATCATCGGCAGCGTCGCCACCCAGCATATCTACGGTTTGTTGTTCCGCGTGCTGTGGCCGCTGTGCGCCGGCCGCACCTTCGTGCGCAAGCAACTGGCCTTCCCTGAAGACTTGCAGCGCGCCAGCCGTGAGCATGCCCGGTTCGCCTGGGTCGCCAGCCCGGCGTTGCTCAAGCGCATGGGCGACAACCTTGACTGGCCGGCGCTGAGCCAGGTGTCGCGAGTGTTTTCATCCGGCGGCGCGCTGCCCGTAGAAGCCGCCGGCAGCCTGTACGACCGATTGCAACAATGGCCGACCGAGATCCTCGGCAGCTCGGAAACCGGTGGCATTGCCTGGCGCCAGGGTGCGCAGCCGTGGCAGCCGTTTGCAGACGTGCACCTGAGTCAGGATGCCGACGGCGCCTTGCGCATCGCTTCACCGTATTTGCCTGAAGGGCATGTCGAACAGACCGCCGACGCTGCCCGCATCCATGCCGATGGTCGCTTCGAGCTGCTGGGCCGCCTGGACCGCATCGTCAAGCTGGAAGAAAAACGCATCTCCCTGCCCATGTTGGAAAACGCGCTGATGGCCCACCCGTGGGTCGCGGAAACGCGCCTGGGCGTGGTGCAGGAAAACCGCGCGTCCCTGGGTGCCTTGGTGGTATTGAGTGCCGAGGGCCTGCATGCCTTGCGCAATCAGGGCCGACGCACGCTCACCCAAACCTTGCGCCAACACTTGAGCCAACATTGCGAAGCCCTGGCGTTGCCGCGGCGCTGGCGCTTACTGCGTCAGTTGCCCCTGAACAGCCAAGGCAAACTGCCCCAGGCACAGGTCGAGGGGCTGTTGTTGGCACCACGACCGAAAGCCCCGGAAGTACTCGAGCAGGTCGAAGCCAATGGCGAATGGACCTTGCAACTGAGCGTGCCGCCAGACCTGGCCTACTTCAGCGGGCACTTCCCGGTCACGCCAGTATTGCCGGGCGTGGTGCAGGTGGAATGGGCGTTCAACCTGGGCCAGCAACTGCTCGATCTGCCGCCGACCTTTGCCGGCATGGAAGTGCTCAAGTTCCAGCAATTGGTCCGCCCTGGCGACGCAATCGAGCTGCATCTGCGCTTCGACCGGGAGCGCGGCAAGTTGTACTTCGCCTACCGCAACGGCGTCGCGGCCTGCTCCAGCGGCCGGATTTTGCTGGAGGCCGCGCATGCATAACCCCTGCGCCCTGATTCCGGTCTACAACCACGAAGCAGCCGTGCCCGCCGTGGTCCGCAGCCTGTTGAACAGTGGCCTGCCGTGCCTGCTGGTCGACGACGGCAGCAGCCCGGCGTGCGCGGCGGTTTTGGCAGAGTTGGCAGTCCTGGAAAACGTCACCCTGCTGACCCTGCCAACCAACCAGGGCAAGGGCGGTGCCGTGATGGCCGGTTTCCGCGAGGCCGCACGCCTGGGCTTCAGCCACGCCCTGCAAGTCGACGCCGACGGCCAGCATGACCTGCGCGAAGTCGAGACCTTCCTCGACACCTCGCGCCGGCACCCCGACGCGATCATCTGCGGCTACCCCGAATACGACGACAGCGTACCCAAAGGCCGCCTGTACGCGCGCTACCTGACCCACGTGTGGGTATGGATCAACACCTTGTCGCTGCAGATCCGCGACTCCATGTGCGGCTTTCGCGTATACCCGCTGCCCCCGGTGCTGGCACTGATGGACTCGGCTTACATCGGCACACGCATGGATTTCGACTCCGACATCCTGGTGCGCCTGGCTTGGCGCAACCAGCCGATGCGCTGGCTGCCAACCCAGGTGCATTACCCGGCTGACGGCCTGTCGCACTTCCGGCTGTTCCGCGACAACGTACGCATCTCGGCCATGCACACCCGGTTGTTCTTCGGCATGTTGGTGCGCGCGCCGATGATCCTGTGGCGACGGTGGCAGGCATGAGTGACAGCACCAAGCACTGGGCCGACCGCGAAGAGCGCGGCAGCTACTGGCTGATGAAGCTCACGGCATTCGCCGCCAAGGTCCTTGGCCGCCGCCTGTTGAGCCCGGTGCTGTACGGCATCGTGTTGTACTTCTTCCTGTTCGGCCGCACCGCGCGCCAGAGCGCCTGGCAGTACCAGCAGCGCCTGGCCGACTGGAGCGGGCGCGACGAACTGCGCCCCAGCCAGTGGAAAGTCTTCGGCCAGTTCATGGCGTTTGCCGACTCGCTGCTCGACAAGCTCGACGTGTGGAACGGCAAGCTGCGCCTGGAACAGATCGAGATCAACGATCCGGCGCAATTGCGCGGGCAACTGCGCGGCGAGCGCGGGCAGATGCTGGTGGGCGCACACCTGGGCAACCTGGAAGTGTGCCGCGCCCTCGCCGAGATTGGCGAGCAGGTCACCATGAACGTACTGGTGCACACCAAGCACGCCGAGCAATTCAATCGCCTGCTGGGCGAAGCCGGGGCGACCCACTTGCGTCTGATCCAGGTCAGCGAGCTGGACCCGGCTACCATGTTGCTGCTCAGCCAGCGCCTGGACGACGGCGAATGGCTGGCCATTGCCGGCGACCGCGTGCCGCTGCACGGCGGGCGCACGGTGCGCGTGGATTTCCTCGGCCATGACGCGGCCTTCCCCCAAGGCCCGTGGCTGCTGGCCGGTCTGCTCAAATGCCCGGTGAACCTGCTGATGTGCCTCAAGCACACAGGCCGCTATCGCCTGAGCATTGAGCCTTTCGCCGAAATGATCGAATGGAAACGCAACACCCGCGAGCAGGTCATAGCCCTGTGGACAGCGCGCTACGCTGCACGCCTGGGCCAGTTCTGCCTGGAAGCGCCCCAACAATGGTTCAACTTTTACCCTTTCTGGAAGACCGATGACGACGCATCTTGAGCCGGTAACCTTTGGCGAACGCGCTTTGCGCATCGAAGGCGTGTTGGCCCTGGCCAACCGTCAGGCGCCGACCCAATTGCAGGGCGACGCCGCGTATCGCCAGCGCATTGCCAAGGGCGCGCAGTTCCTCGACTCGCTGCTGGACAAGGAAGGCGTGATCTACGGCGTGACGACCGGCTACGGCGACTCGTGCGTGGTGGCGGTGCCGTTGCAGCACGTCGAGGCTTTGCCGCGTCATCTGTACACCTTCCACGGTTGCGGCTTGGGCAAGTTGCTCGACGCCCAGGCCACCCGCGCGGTGCTGGCCGCGCGCTTGCAGTCGCTGTGCCACGGCGTGTCCGGCGTGCGCGTGGAGTTGCTCGAACGCCTGCACGCCTTCCTTGAACACGATGTGCTGCCGCTGATCCCGGAAGAAGGCTCGGTGGGCGCCAGCGGTGATCTGACCCCGCTGTCCTACGTGGCCGCGACCCTGTCCGGCGAACGGGAAGTGATGTTCCGTGGCGAACGGCGCCAGGCGGCCGACGTGCACCGCGAGCTGGGCTGGGAACCGCTGGTGCTGCGTCCCAAGGAAGCTCTGGCCTTGATGAACGGCACCGCCGTGATGACCGGCTTGGCCTGCCTGGCCTTCGCCCGCGCCGACTACCTGCTGCAACTGGCCACGCGCATCACCGCGCTGAACGTGGTGGCGCTGCAGGGCAACCCGGAACACTTCGACGAACGCCTGTTCGCCGCCAAGCCGCACCCTGGGCAGATGCAAGTCGCCGCCTGGCTGCGCAAGGACCTGGCCATCGACGCGCCGACCGCGCCGTTGCATCGCCTGCAGGACCGTTACTCGCTGCGCTGTGCGCCCCACGTCCTTGGCGTGCTGGCTGACAGCCTGAACTGGCTGCGTTCGTTCATCGAGATCGAACTGAACAGCGCCAACGACAACCCGATCATCGACGCTGAAGAAGAGCGCGTGCTGCACGGTGGACATTTCTACGGCGGGCATATCGCCTTCGCCATGGACAGCCTCAAGACGCTGGTCGCCAACGTCGCCGACCTGCTCGACCGCCAGCTCGCGCTGCTGGTGGACGTGCGTTACAACCACGGCCTGCCGAGCAACCTGTCCGGCGCGCCGGCTGATCGCGCCATGATCAACCACGGCTTCAAGGCCGTGCAGATCGGCACCAGCGCCTGGACCGCCGAAGCCTTGAAAAATACGATGCCGGCCAGCGTGTTCTCGCGCTCCACCGAGTGCCACAACCAGGACAAAGTGAGCATGGGCACCATCGCCGCCCGCGATGCGATCCGTGTGTTGGAGCTGACCGAACAGGTCGCCGCCGCCACGCTGCTCGCCGCCAACCAAGGCGTGTGGCTGCGGGCCCAGGCTGAGGATGCGCGACCGTTGCCACCCGCATTGGCGGCGATGCACGAAGAGCTGGCCAAAGACTTCCCACCCGTCATCGAAGACCGCGCCCTTGAGGGCGAGTTGCGCCTGTGCCTGCAACGCATTGCCGAGCAACACTGGAGGCTGCATGCGTAGCCAGGGCGTGCTGCATTGCGACACTGAAATCCTCGTGCCGTTTTTTGACGTCGACACCATGAACGTGGTGTGGCACGGGCATTACGTGAAGTACCTGGAAGTGGCGCGCTGCGCGCTGCTGGACAAGATCGGGCATAACTACACGGCAATGCTCGAATCCGGCTACGCCTGGCCGGTGATCGACATGCAGCTGCGTTACGTACGCGGCGCGGTGTTCGGCCAGACCCTCAACGTGCGCGCCAGCCTGGTGGAGTGGGAGAACCGTTTGAAGGTCAATTACCTGATCACTGACCTGGCCAGCGGCGAGCGTCTGACCCGCGCCAGCACCGTGCAAGTGGCGGTGGAAATCGCCACTCGCGAAATGCAGCTGGCCTCCCCCAAGATATTCACAAACGCCGTAGAGAGAGCCTTGAAATGAGATCCCCTGTGGGAGCGGGCTTGCCCGCGATGGACGTCAACGATAACGCGAGCCGCCTGACACTGCGCGGTGCCCTCGGGTTCTTCGCGGGCAAGTCGAATCGTCGCACCGCCGCTCCCACATGGATTGCGCTGATCTTGTTGTTCAGCATTCCAAGCCTGGCTCACGCTTTTGACTTGCAACAACTCAGCGAGCAGTTGGCCAAACCCAGCGTGATCCACGGCAACTTCACCCAGGAAAAACACCTGCGCGCCCTGCCCCAGCCTCTGGTCAGCAAAGGCACCTTCGTGCTCGCCAAGGACCACGGCCTGTTGTGGCTGCTGAAAACTCCGCTGCAACAGGACTACCGCATCAGCGCCCAAGGCATTGCCCGCCGCGATGCCAACGGCTGGCAACTGCTGCCGAACAAGAGCGCCGGCGCCGAACAGAACCGGTTGTTCCTGGCGGTGCTGCAAGGCGACAGCAGCGGCTTGCAGCGTGACTTCGAGTTGCAGCTGCAAGGCGAGGCGAAGCAATGGAAGCTCACGCTGATCCCGCGTTCACTGTTGCTCAAGCAGGTTTTCACCCAGATCAACATCGACGGCGGCGACTTGGTGCAGACCATCCAACTGTTGGAAACCCAAGGCGACAGTACTGTTTTGCGCATGCAGGACAGCACCGCCGGCCAACCCCTGAGCGAAGCGGAGCAACACGACTTTGCCCAGTGAGCGCCTGCTGCCGCGCCTGTTCCTGATCCTGCTGGTGGCCGTGCTGGCCCTGGCCGGCTGGCAGTGGCGCCATGGCGCGCCGTTGTCGGCCAACCTGATGGAACTGGTGCCGGGCAACACGCCGGATGCCCTGGAACAGCAAGCCGAACAGCGCATGCAGGAACCGCTGAACCGCGAGATGCTGGTGCTGGTGGGCCATGCCGACCGCCAGCAAGCCGTGGCAGTCGCCCAACAATTGGGCGAGCGCTGGCAGGCCAGTGGGCTGTTTGAAAAAGTGCAGTGGAACCTGCAAGCCGACTTGCCGGCACTGCGCGAGCAACTGCTGCGCGGGCGCCTGGCGATGCTCTCGGCCAAGGACCGCGAGCAACTGATCGAACAGCCCGACGCGTTTATCCAGCAGCGCGTGCAAGCGCTGTTCGACCCCTTTACCGGCTTCAGCCTGGTGCCCAGCCAGGATGACTGGCTGGGCCTCACCGGGCGTATCCAGAACAGCCAGCCGCAACACGGCTCGGTGCAGTTGGATATCGGCAGCGGCGCGTTGATCGCCGATGCCGACGGCAAGAGCTGGGTGCTGCTGCGTGCGCGCACCACCGGCAATGCCTTCGACATGAAACTGCCGCTGCAAGTGGCGGACCTGCTTCAGGCCAGTCGCGCGCAGGCCAGCGAACACGGCGCGCAATTACTCGCCGCCAGCGGCTTGCTCTACGCCGCCAATGGTCAGCAGCAAGCCACGCGCGAAATCACCTGGGTCGGCGGCGGCGCAACCGTCGGCATCCTGTTGTTGCTGTTGCTCGCCTTCCGCCGCTGGCGCGTGTTGCTGGCCTTTGTACCGGTGCTGGTGGGCATGCTGTTTGGCGCGGTGGCCTGTGTGGCGCTGTTCGGCCATATGCACGTGATGACGCTGGTGCTGGGCTCCAGCCTGATCGGCGTGGCGGTGGATTACCCGCTGCACTACTTGTCGAAAAGCTGGAGCATGAACCCGTGGCGCAGTTGGCCGGCGTTGCGCATCACCTTGCCGGGCTTGAGCTTGAGCCTGGCGACCAGCTGTATCGGTTACCTGGCGCTGGCCTGGACGCCGTTCCCGGCGTTGACGCAAATCGCCATCTTCTCAGCCGCAGGCTTGGTCGGCGCCTACCTGTCCGCCGTGTGCCTGTTGCCGGCGCTGCTCAAGGGCGTCGAGTTGCGCCCGGCACAATGGCCGCTGCGCATCGCGCAATGCCTGTGGTTGGTGCGCGAATCGCTGCTCAAGCGCGTGCCAAGCCCGCTACTGCTGGCGCTGGTGTTGTTGTTTTGCGCCGGTGGCCTGTGGCACCTGAACAGCAAAAACGATATCCGCCAATGGATCGGCGCGCCGCCACAATTACTGCAAGAAGCGCAGGCCGTGGCGCGGATCACCGGGTTCCAGCCCACCAGCCAGTTCTTCCTGGTGCGGGCGGACAACCAGCAACAGTTGCTAGAGCGTCAGAGCGCGTTGGCGCAGCGCCTGGATCAATTGGTGAATATGGACAAGCTCCAGGGCTACCTGGCGCTCAATCAACTGGTCAGCCAGCCCGCCGAGCAACAGCAACTGCGTGATGCGCTGAACAACCTGCCACAACACTGGCAGCCGCTGCTCGACCTCGGCGTACCCGCCAGCGCCCTGCAAGCCGAAGTCGCGCACCTGCAAGCGCTGCCTACCCAAGATATCGACGCTGCGCTGGCCGGCCCGATGGCCGAGCCTTGGCGCACGCTGTGGCTCGGTAAGGTCGATGGCGGCGTGGCGGCCATGGTCAGCCTGCAAGGCTTGAACAACCCCGCCCTGCTGCGTGTGCAGGCGCTGGACTTACCCGGTGTGCAACTGGTGGACCGCCTGGGCGACTTGAACCGGGTGTTCGCCGACACACAGATCAGCGCCGCTGAACTGAAGTTGATGTCCTGTGTGTTGATCGTACTGTTGCTGATCCTGCCGTTCGGCTTCGGCGGTGCCTTGCGTATCGTCGCACTGCCGCTGCTGGCGGCCCTGTGCAGCCTGGCCAGCCTTGGATGGCTGGGCCAGCCGCTGACACTGTTCAGTCTGTTCGGCCTGCTACTGGTCACGGCGATAAGCGTCGACTACGCGATCCTGATGCGCGAGCAAATCGGCGGCCCTGCGGTCAGTCTCTTGGGCACCTTGTTGGCAGCGTTGACGACCTGGCTGTCGTTTGGGCTGCTGGCGGTGTCCAGTACACCGGCAGTGAGTAATTTCGGCTTATCGGTCAGCCTGGGGCTGGCATTCAGCTTTATGCTGGCACCCTGGGCCGGGCAACAGAAGCACGCCTTATGAATGTGATTATCGCCAATGTGGCAAGGAGCCCTCGTGCCCACAGTTGAAATGGAACGTCGCCAGGTGGTGGTGATCGGTGCCGGTCCGTCCGGGGCCATCGCCGCCGCGCTGTTAAAGCGCAAAGGGCATGATGTATTGATCATCGAGCGCCAGCATTTCCCACGGTTCTCGATCGGCGAAAGCCTGCTGTCGCACTGCATCGACTTCATCGAAGAAGCCGGCATGCTCGACGCCGTACAGGCCGCAGGGTTCCAGGTGAAAACCGGCGCCGCGTTCGCCTGGGGCGAGCGCTACAGCGCATTTGATTTCAGTGACACCTTCAGCAACGGCAAGCCGACCACCTTCCAGGTGCAGCGCGGCGAGTTCGACAAGTTGCTGGCCGATCAGGCCGCCAAGCAAGGTGTGGAGATCCGCTACGGCGAAACTATCATCGGCGTGGATTTCAGCGGCGAGAGCCGCTACCTGCATGTGCGCCGTGAGAACGGCAGCGAGTACCACCTCAAGGCCAAGTTCGTACTCGACGCCAGCGGCTATGGCCGCGTGCTGCCGCGTCTGCTGGACCTGGATCTGCCGTCCGACTTCCCCATACGCCAAGCCGTGTTCACCCACGTCGAAGACCGCATCGAACATCCCGGCTTTGATCGCACCAAGATTCTGGTGACCACCCATCCGACCCAGCGTGACATCTGGTTCTGGACCATTCCGTTCAGCAACGGGCGTTGTTCAGTGGGCGTAGTCGCGGCCAAGGAGCATTTCGACGGTCGCGATGGCGACCTCGACGCCTGCCTGCGCGGCTTTATCGCCGAAACCCCGAGCCTTGCCGGCGTGCTGCAAAACGCCGTGTGGGACACCCCGGCGCGCACCCTCGGTGGCTACGCAGCCAACGTCAAAACCCTGCACGGACCGGGCTTCGCGCTGCTGGGCAATGCGGCAGAATTCCTCGACCCGGTGTTTTCTTCCGGGGTGACCATCGCCATGCGCTCGGCAAGCATGGCGGCCGGTGTGTTGCACCGTCAGCTCAAGGGCGAAACCGTGGACTGGGAGAACGAGTTTGCCGTGCCCTTGAAACGCGGCGTGGACACCTTCCGCTGCTACGTCGAAGGCTGGTACGCCGGGACGTTCCAGGATGTGATCTACCACCCGGACAGCTCGCCGGAGATTCGCCGGATGATCAGCTCGATCCTCGCCGGCTACGCGTGGGATGAGCGCAACCCGTTTGTCAGCGAGCCCAAGCGGCGTTTGCGGATGTTGTCGGAGATTTGTGCGAGTGAGCCGGTATGAGCAGTCAGTACTTAAGTAAGAACTACGTCGAAGAAACCAGGTTCGGCTTCTGGTTCCTGCGCAGCCACACCTGGCAGCACCATGTGCTGCGCGTGGCGATCAACGACCTGCGCAGCCTGTTTACCGACCCGCTGCCCGAGGCCCCAGTACTGCTGGACGCCGGTTGCGGCCAGGGCAAATCGTTCCAATACTTGCAGCAGGTGTTCGCCCCCGAGCGCCTGATCGGCCTGGATGCCGACCCGCACAGCCTGGAACTGAGCCGCGAAGAAGCTCAGCGCCAAGGCTTGGCCATCGAGCTGATCGGCAGCGACTGCGCCACCTTGCAAGTGCCGGACGAAAGCGTCGATATTCTGTTCTGCCACCAGACCTTTCACCACCTGGTCGAGCAGCACCGCGCGCTCAAGGAGTTCTACCGCGTGCTCAAGCCGGGCGGTTATCTGCTGTTTGCAGAATCCACCGAAGCCTATATCGACACCTGGGTGATTCGCTGGCTGTTCCGCCACCCGATGCATGTGCAGAAAAGCGCCGAAGAGTACCTGGATATGCTCCGCGAGCAGGGCTTTGAATTCGGTCCGCAGAACATCTCGTACCCGTACTTGTGGTGGAGCCGCTCCAGCGATTTCGGCCTGCTGGAACGCTGGGGCCTGCGCAAGGCGCCGCCAGTGGGGCAGCGCGAGGAAACCCTGGTCAACTGCGTGGCACGCAAACCCTTAACGAGCGCAGCCCCATGATGCGCATGCTGTTGATCGGCTGCCTGTTGCTGCTGAGCGCCTGCGCCAGCCAGCCGCCGCTGCCGGAGAAAACCCCAACCCTGGCCTTGCCGCTGCAACTGCATGTGCAGCGCCTGGCCGGCGGCCAGAGCCAGGACTGGCTGTTGGTGATCCAGCGCGAAAGCGACGGCATTCGCTGGTCGATGATGGACCCGCTGGGCATTCCCCAGGCCCGACAAAAACTGATCGATGGCGAGTGGCAGGCCGACGGCTTGCTGCCGCCCAATCCCCAGGCGCGCGAGCTGTTCGCCGCGTTGCTGTTTGCCCTAACGTCGGCCGATGACGTGCGCGCGCTCTACCCCAGCGCCCAGGCCATGGACCTGACGCGCACCCTGCCGGGGCATTGGCAGATCGTGTATCAATCGTCTGAGGTCTTCAGCGTGAACATGGCCGGCCAGCCCTTGAGTTACCGCATCACGCCGCTTGGAGCCGCCCGATGAGCGCTTACCTCAACGCCCTAGGCGTGATCTGCGCCCTTGGCCGTGGCCAGGACGAGGTCAGCCGCAGCCTGTTTGCCGGGGACTGCTCCGGCATGCGCCCCGAAAGCGGCTGGGTGCCGGAGCGCGTATTGCCGGTGGGCGCCGTAAAAGGCGACCTGGCAATCATCCCGCCCGAGTTGGGCCAGCAAAGCAGCCGCAATAACCAGTTGCTGCTGGAAGCGGCGTTGCAGATCGAAGGCGATATCCGACAGGCGATCCACACCTACGGCGCGTCACGGGTCGGCGTTGTGCTCGGCACCAGCACCTCGGGCATCGACGAAGCCAGTCGGGGCATCGCGCACTTTTTGCGCGAACACCAGTTCCCCGGCGACTACGACTACCAGCAGCAGGAACTCAGCGCGCCGGCGAATTTCCTCGCCGACTGGCTGCAACTGAGTGGCCCGGCCTATGTGATCTCCACCGCCTGCACCTCCAGCGCCCGTGCCTTGATGAGTGCCCAGCGCCTGCTGGACCTGGGCATGTGCGATGCAGTGATCTGCGGCGGTGTCGACAGCCTGTGCAAGCTGACACTCAACGGTTTCAGCTCATTGGAGGCGGTGTCGAACGATCGCTGCAATCCGTTCTCGGTGAACCGCAACGGCATCAACATCGGCGAAGCGGCCGTGCTGTTTGTGATGAGCAAGGAACCCGCGCCCATCGCCCTGCTGGGCAGCGGCGCCAGTTGCGATGCGCACCATATCTCCGCGCCCGAGCCCACCGGCAAAGGCGCGTTGCAGTCAATGCGCAAGGCCTTGGCCAGCGCCCGATTGCAGCCCGAGCAGATCGGTTACCTGAACTTGCACGGCACCGCCACCCAACATAACGACGCCATGGAAAGCCTGGCCGTCGCCAGCCTGTTCCCGCACGGCGTGGCCTGCTCATCGACCAAACCCATGAGCGGTCACACCCTGGGCGCAGCCGGGGCGCTGGAAGCGGCGTTCTGTTGGTTGAGCCTGGCTCACAACCGCGTCCCGCCCCACGTGTGGGACGGCCAGGCCGACCCGGCCCTGCCCGCCTTGCAGTGGGCGCAGGCCGCAGAAACCCTAGGAAAGCGCTGCCTGATGAGCAATTCGTTTGCCTTCGGCGGCAACAACGTCAGCCTGATTATCGGAGAGGCCCCATGATCGATTGGCCACTCGCTGAACTGCTGCCCCATGCGGGCGACATGATCCTGATCGATCAGGTGCTGTCGTTCGATGAAGAGCAGATCCACACCCGCGTCACGGTCAAACCCGGCGGCCTGTTCAACCGCCCGGACGGCAGCCTGCCGGCCTGGGTCGGCATCGAGTTGATGGCGCAAAGCGTCGCCGCCTACGCCGGTTGCCGCGCGCGCCAGAAAGGTGAAGCGGTGGAACTGGGCTTCCTGCTCGGCACGCGCAAGTTCGAGTGCAATGTGGAACACTTCCCGGTCGGCGCCGAGCTGGCGATCCACGGCCTGCGCTCCTTGGAAGACGACAATGGCATGGGTGTGTTCGAATGCCACCTGACCGGCGACGGGATCCAGGCCAGCGCCCGCTTGAATGTATTTCGACCGCCCCAGGCGGCCAACTATTTAGATGAATCGAAGGACGTAACGCCATGACTGAATCCGTACTGGTCACCGGCTCCAGCCGTGGCATCGGCCGCGCCATCGCACTGCGCCTGGCTCAGGCCGGGCATGACATCGTGCTGCATTGCCGCAGTGGCCGTAGCGACGCCGATGCAGTGCAGGCCGAGGTTGAAGCCCTGGGCCGCAAGGCGCGGGTGCTGCAATTCGATGTGGCGGATCGTACTGCGTGCAAGGAAATCCTCGAAGCTGACGTTGAGCAACACGGCGCCTATTACGGCGTGGTGCTCAACGCCGGCCTGACCCGAGACGGCGCCTTCCCGGCCTTGTCGGAAGACGACTGGGACGTGGTGATGCGCACCAACCTCGACGGTTTCTACAACGTGTTGCACCCGGTGATGATGCCGATGATTCGTCGTCGCGCGGCTGGGCGCATCGTGTGCATCACTTCGGTTTCCGGGCTGATCGGCAACCGTGGGCAGGTCAATTACAGCGCTTCGAAAGCCGGTTTGATCGGTGCAGCCAAGGCCCTGGCCATCGAGCTGGGCAAGCGCAAGATTACCGTCAATTGCGTCGCTCCGGGCTTGATCGACACCGCCATGCTGGATGAGAACGTGCCGGTGGAAGAGCTGATGAAGATGATCCCGGCGCAGCGCATGGGCACGCCGGAAGAGGTGGCCGGCGCGGTGAATTTCCTGATGTCGGCCGAGGCTGGCTACATCACGCGCCAGGTCCTGGCCGTGAATGGAGGCCTGTGCTGATGAAACGCGTCGTCGTCACCGGCATGGCCGGCATGACCTCCCTGGGCAGCGATTGGGACACCATCGCCGCCAACTTCCGCGCCAACCGCAGCGGCATCCGGCGCATGGATGAGTGGGACCGCTTTACCGAACTGAACACGCGCCTGGCCGGGCCGATCGACGATTTTGTCGTGCCCGCGCACTGGACGCGCAAGCAACTGCGCAGCATGGGCCGGGTGTCGCGCCTTGCGGTGTGGGCGGCAGAGCAGGCGTTGCAGGACGCGGGCTTACTCGGCGATGAGTCAATCAAGGACGGGCGCATGGGCGTGGCCTGTGGCTCGTCCACCGGCAGCACCGACGAGATCAAGGCGTTCGGCAACATGCTGCTGAACTCGGTGGCCGAGGGGCTGAATGCCAACTCCTACGTGCGCATGATGCCGCACACCACGGCGGCGAATATCAGCATCTTCTTTGGCCTGACCGGGCGGCTGATCCCCACGTCCAGCGCTTGCACCAGCGGCAGCCAAGGCATCGGCTATGCCTATGAAGCAATCAAGTTCGGCCGCCTGCCGTTGATGCTCGCCGGCGGCGCCGAGGAGCTGTGCCCCACTGAGGCCATGGTATTCGATGCGCTCTACGCCACCAGCCTCAAGAACGATGCGCCTCAGACCAGTCCACGTCCCTATGACAGTGGTCGTGACGGTCTGGTGATTGGTGAAGGCGGCGGCATGCTGGTGTTGGAGGAACTGGAACACGCGTTGGCACGCGGTGCGCATATCCACGCCGAGCTGGTGGGCTTCGGCAGCAACGCCGACGGCCAGCACACTACCCGCCCCGAGCAGAAAACCATGCGCCGCGCGATGGAACTGGCCCTGGAAGATGCCGGGCTTGAGCCATCTGCAATCGGCTACGTGAACGGTCACGGCACCGCCACCGACCAGGGCGATATCGCCGAAACACTGGCGACCAGCAGCCTGTTCGGCAGCCGCATGCCCATCAGCTCACAAAAGAGCTTCCTCGGCCACACCTTGGGCGCGTGCGGCGCGCTGGAGTCGTGGTTCAGCATCGAGATGATGAACCGCGACCAATACGTGCACACCTTCAACCTGGATTCGGTCGACCCGCAATGCGGCGAGCTGGATTACCTGCAAGGTGAATTCCGCGAGATGCACCACGACTACGTGATGAACAACAACTTTGCCTTTGGCGGCGTCAACACCTCGCTGATCTTCCGCCGCTGGTCCTGACTTTCAAATCGATTGGAGAATACGGAATGTCTTCCTTGCTACGCGTCACCCTGATCACCCTGGCCCTGTTGGTCACCGCCGGTTGCACCAGCAAACCGATCCTCAACACCCAGCACAACCTGCCGGCCGACACCCAGGTCAGCGAAGAAAAAATGAAAACGGTGATCGTCAACGCCCTGCAAAAACGCGAGTGGACGGTACAACGCCTGAGCCCGCAACTGGTACAGGCCGAGATCAACGTGCGTAACCAGTATTACGCAGCCATCGACATCCGCTACACCCGCAACAGCTACGCCATCACCTACCGCGACAGCCGCGACCTGGGCTACAAGGACGGCAAGATCCATCGCAACTACAACCGTTGGGTGAACAATCTGGACAGCGACATCATGGCGGGGTTGCGCAGCAATGGCGTGAATGAGGCGGGGACGGCGGCGCAGTTGTTTGAACAGACGGGGACGTCGAAGTAAGACCAGCGTCAGGCACACCCCCTCGGTGGTGAGCGGGCTTGTGCCGCGCTGGAGTGCGTAGCGCTCCCAAGATCTTTGGGGCCGCTGCGCAGCCCAGCGCGGGGCAAGCGCGCTCACCACAAAGCGTTATTGGGCAACCTTGCGCGTCAACAGCTCCACAAACGCCTCTGCCATCGGCGTCTGCGCGCCCTTGCGTTGCACCAGCCACACCGCCGTCATCGCCTCCTGATCCAGCAGCGTGCGATACACCACGCCATCGATCCGAATGCGCTGGTAGGACGCCGGCAGCACCGACACGCCCAAGCCCGCCGCTACCAGGCCGATGATGGTCATCGCCTCCCCGGCCTCCTGGGCAAAGTGCGGGCTGAAGCCGGCATCACGCGCCAGGTTGAGCAACTGGGCATAGAGGCCGCTGCCGTAAGTGCGCGGGAAAAACACAAACGGTTCCTGTGCCAATTGCGCCAGGTGCAAGCCGCGCTCACTGCCCTCCACCAACGGATGACCGGCGTTCAGCACGGCTACCAGCGGCTCACGCATCAGCTCGACCACACCCAGCGAATCCGGCAATGGCAGCGGCCGCATCAGGCCCACTTGGATCGACTCATCCACCAGCGACTCGGCCACTTCGGTGCTGCTCATCTCCTGCAGGTTCAGATGCACCGCCGGGAACGCCTGACGAAACGCAAAGATCGCCTGGGGAATGCTGGAATTGAACGGCGCCGACGAGGTGAAGCCAATCTTCAGTTCGCCCAGCTCACCCAACTGCGCCCGGCGCGCTACGTCCGCCGCCTTGTCGACCTGTGCCAACACCAATCGCGCCTCTTGCAGGAACAACCGCCCCGCTTCACTCAGTTCGACCCGACGATTGGTACGCTCAAACAACCGCGCCCCCACTTCCTGCTCCAGCGCCTGGATCTGCTGGCTCAGCGGCGGTTGCGAGATGCCCAGCACCTGCGCGGCCCGGCCGAAATGCAGTTCTTCGGCGACGGCGATGAAGTACCGCAAGTGACGCAATTCCATGGGAGCCTCATTAGGTCGTTAAAGCTATCAAACAGGTCGAACAATATATTGGAAAGAATCATTAGGGAGCTATATTCTTTTTTGCATTGCCTGTCCTGGCACGCTCTTCCTCCCCGAGGTCCCCGTGAAAGCTGCTGTTGCTCCACTCGCTCAAGACGTACCGCCCACCGCCCTGGATGAGGTGGTGGCCCAGCTCAATGACGCGTACATCGAAAAAGGCACGCCGATGTTTATGCGCACGGTGCTGGCGCTGTTCTCCGGCGGGTTCGCCACCTTTGCGTTGTTGTATTGCGTGCAGCCGATGATGCCGGCGCTGTCCCATGAGTTTTCCATCAATGCGGCGCAAAGCAGCCTGATCCTGTCGGTGGCCACGGCGATGCTGGCGTGCGGTTTGTTGGTCACCGGACCGATTTCCGACCGCCTGGGGCGCAAGCCGGTGATGGTCTCCGCGCTGTTCTGCGCCGCGCTGGCGACCATCGCCAGCGGCCTTATGCCGACCTGGGAAGGCATCCTGCTGATGCGTGCATTGGTGGGCCTGTCGCTCAGCGGCCTGGCCGCCGTAGCCATGACCTACCTGAGCGAAGAAATCCACCCGCAGCACATCGGCCTGGCCATGGGCTTGTACATCGGCGGCAACGCGATTGGCGGCATGAGCGGGCGGCTGATCATCGGCGTGTTGATCGACTTCGTCAGTTGGCACACCGCCATGCTGATTATCGGCGCCCTGGCGCTGATCGCCGCCACGGTGTTCTGGAAAATCCTCCCAGAATCGCGCAACTTCCGCGCCATGAGCCTCAAGCCGCGCAGCCTGGTGGATGGCTTCGTCATGCACTTCAAGGACGCAGGCCTGCCCTGGCTGTTCCTCGAAGCGTTCCTGCTGATGGGCGCGTTCGTGACGATGTTCAACTACATCGGCTATCGCCTGCTGGCCGATCCCTACGACCTGAGCCAAGCCGTGGTCGGCTTGCTGTCGCTGGTGTACCTCTCGGGCATCTACAGCTCGGCGAAAATCGGCTCCCTGGCTGACCGCCTCGGCCGCCGTCGCGTGCTGTGGGGCACCATCGTGCTGATGCTGGCCGGCATGGCCCTGACCCTGTTCACCCCCCTGTGGCTGGTGGTGCCGGGCATGCTGATCTTCACCTTCGGCTTCTTCGGCGCCCACTCGGTGGCCAGCAGCTGGATCGGCCGCCGCGCGGTAAAAGCCAAGGGGCAAGCGTCGTCGCTGTA
This sequence comes from Pseudomonas sp. MYb541, assembly GCF_037479595.1. NCBI lineage: Bacteria > Pseudomonadati > Pseudomonadota > Gammaproteobacteria > Pseudomonadales > Pseudomonadaceae > Pseudomonas > Pseudomonas sp. MYb541. The sequence goes on from NZ_JBBGYS010000007.1 coordinate 81,993, forward strand.
CCTGTTCTGCTACTACGTAGGGTCGAGTATTGCGGGGACCGCGGGTGGGTTCTTCTGGCACTTTGCCGGGTGGAACGGCATCGGCGCGTTTATCGTGGCGCTGCTGATCGGCGCGTTGCTGGTGGCGTTGAAGCTGGCGAAGTTACCGCCGCTGGTGCAAGCGAAGGCCTGAGTTTCTCTGGCTTTTAATGTGGGAGGGGGCAAGCCCCCTCCCACATTTGTTTTGCGTGTTATTCGTGATACTGCGCCGACAGCTCATGCACCGCGCGCAGGAACGCGCCGGCATGCTCCGGGTTCACTTCCGGGGTGATGCCATGGCCGAGGTTGAACACATGCCCGGTGCCTTTGCCGTAGCTGGCGAGGATGCGGCCAACTTCGGTGCGGATGGCTTCCGGCTTGGCGTACAGCACGGTCGGGTCCATGTTGCCTTGCAGCGCGACGCGGTTGCCCACGCGCTGGCGAGCTTCGCCAATGTCGCAGGTCCAGTCCAGGCCCAGGGCGTCGGCACCGGCGTCGGCAATGCTTTCCAGCCACAGGCCGCCACCCTTGGTGAACATGATTACCGGCACTTTGCGGCCTTCGTGTTCGCGGATCAGGCCGCTGACGATTTTGCGCATGTAGGCCAGGGAAAACTCCTGGTACGCCGCCGCCGACAGGTTGCCGCCCCAGGTGTCGAAGATCTGCACGGCTTGCGCGCCGGCCATGATCTGGCCGTTGAGGTAGGACGTGACCGACTGCGCCAGCTTATCCAGCAGCAGGTGCATGGCCTGTGGGTTGTCGTAGAGCATGGCCTTGGTCTTGCGGAAGTCTTTCGACGAGCCGCCTTCGACCATGTAGGTGGCCAGGGTCCATGGGCTGCCGGAGAAGCCGATCAGCGGCACGCGGCCGTTAAGCTCGCGGCGGATGGTGCTGACGGCGTCCATCACGTAGCCGAGGTCTTTGTGCGGATCGGGGATCGGCAAGGCTTCGATATCGGCCAGGGTGCTGACGACTTTCTTGAAACGCGGGCCTTCGCCGGTCTCGAAGTACAGGCCTTGGCCCATGGCGTCAGGGATGGTGAGGATATCGGAGAAGAGGATAGCCGCGTCCAGTTGTGGGTAGCGGTCCAGCGGCTGCATCGTGACTTCGCAGGCGAACTCCGGGTTCATGCACAGGCTCATGAAGTCGCCGGCGTTGGCGCGACTGGCGCGGTATTCCGGCAGGTAGCGACCGGCTTGGCGCATCATCCACACAGGGGTGACGTCCACGGGTTGCTTGAGCAGGGCACGAAGGAAACGGTCGTTCTTGAGGGCAGTCATGTCGGCATCCGCAAAAAAAGTGCGGGCATTTTCTCAGAGCCAGACGCAAAAGGCACGGAATGCGCCGTGCCTTTTGTCTATCGGGTCAATTTGTCGCGGACATGAAAGCGCTACAAATCAAATGTGGGAGGGGGCTTGCCCCCGATTGCAGTGTGTCAGTCCCAGTATCTTTGACTGATACACCGCTATCGGGGGCAAGCCCCCTCCCACAGTTTGATCCCATTCCAATCCAGGATCAGGATCGGGATCAGACTTGCAGGTAGTCCAGGATGCCTTCGGCGGCATTGCGGCCTTCGAAGATCGCGGTTACCACCAGGTCGGAACCGCGCACCATGTCGCCACCGGCGAAGATCTTCGGGTTGCTGGTCTGATGCTTGTACTGGCCTTGTTCCGGGGCCACGACGCGGCCCTGGCTGTCGGTCTGGATCTGGAACTGTTCGAACCACGGCGCCGGGCTTGGGCGGAAGCCGAAGGCGATGACCACGGCGTCAGCCGGGATGATCTCTTCGGACCCCGGGATCGGCTCGGGGCTGCGACGACCACGGGCGTCCGGTTCGCCGAGACGGGTCTCGACCACCTTCACGCCTTCGACGCGGTCTTCACCGACAATCGCAATCGGCTGGCGGTTGTAGAGGAATTTCACACCTTCTTCCTTGGCGTTCTTCACCTCTTTGCGCGAGCCGGGCATGTTGGCTTCGTCACGACGATAGGCACAAGTCACCGATTTGGCGCCCTGGCGGATCGAGGTGCGGTTGCAGTCCATCGCGGTGTCACCACCGCCCAGCACCACGACCTTCTTGCCTTTCATGTCGACGAAATCTTCCGGCGACTTTTCAAAGCCCAGGTTGCGATTCACGTTGGCGATCAGGAAATCCAACGCGTCGTAAACGCCCGGTAGATCCTCACCGGCAAAACCGCCCTTCATGTAGGTGTAGGTGCCCATGCCCATGAACACGGCATCGTATTCTTCGAGCAGTTGCTCCATGGTCACGTCTTTGCCGATCTCGGTGTTCAGGCGGAACTCGATGCCCATGCCGGTGAACACTTCACGACGGTTGCTCAGGACGGTCTTTTCCAGCTTGAACTCGGGGATACCGAAGGTCAGCAGGCCGCCGATTTCCGGGTTCTTGTCGAACACCACCGGGGTCACGCCGCCGCGCACCAATACGTCGGCGCAGCCCAGGCCGGCAGGACCGGCGCCGATGATGGCGACGCGCTTGCCAGTCGGCTTGACCTTGGACATGTCGGGACGCCAGCCCATGGCGAACGCGGTGTCAGTGATGTACTTCTCCACCGAACCGATGGTCACCGCGCCAAAGCCGTCGTTAAGGGTGCAGGCACCCTCGCACAGACGGTCTTGCGGGCACACCCGGCCGCACACTTCCGGCAGGGTGTTGGTCTGGTGCGACAGTTCGGCGGCGGCGAGGATGTTGCCCTCGGCCACCAGCTTCAGCCAGTTGGGAATGAAGTTGTGCACCGGGCACTTCCATTCGCAATACGGGTTACCGCACCCCAGGCAACGGTGGGCCTGGTCGGCCGAGTGCTGGGGTTTGAAGGGTTCGTAGATTTCCACGAACTCTTTCTTGCGTTGACGCAACAGTTTCTTCTTCGGATCTTTGCGCCCGACATCGATGAACTGGAAGTCGTTATTCAGACGTTCAGCCATGTTAAAACCTCATCAAACTCTTCAGGCGCATATCACTGCGGGTTGGCACGGATGCTGGAAAGCAACGATTTCAGGTTGGCAGCCTTGGGCTTGACCAGCCAGAAACGACGCAGGTAATCATCGAGGTTTTCGGCGAGGTTACGACCCCATTCGCTGCCGGTCTCCTCGACGTACTCGTCCAGCACGTGCTGCAAGTGGTTCCGGTAGGACTCCATGGCTTCGCCGCTGATCCGCTGGATCTCGACCAACTCATGGTTGACCTTGTCGACAAAGGTGTTGTCCTGGTCGAGCACGTAGGCGAAACCGCCGGTCATGCCCGAACCGAAGTTGTAACCGGTCTTGCCCAGTACCGCGACAAAGCCCCCGGTCATGTACTCACAGCAGTGATCGCCAGTGCCTTCCACCACGGTGTGGGCACCGGAGTTGCGCACGGCGAAACGCTCACCGGCAGTACCGGCGGCGAACAGCTTGCCACCGGTGGCGCCGTACAAGCAGGTGTTGCCGATGATGGCACTGTCCTGGGTCTTGTAGACGCTGCCTTTAGGCGGAACGATCACCAGCTTGCCGCCGGTCATGCCCTTGCCCACGTAGTCGTTGGCGTCGCCTTCCAGGTACATGTGCAGGCCACCAGCGTTCCACACGCCAAAGCTCTGGCCCGCAGTGCCTTTGAAGCGGAAAGTGATCGGCGCTTTCGCCATGCCCTGGTTGCCGTGCTTGCGTGCGATTTCGCCGGAGATGCGTGCGCCGATGGAACGGTCGCAGTTGCAGATATCGAGGGCGAAATCACCACCGCTGGCGTCGTTGATCGAGGCGCTGGCCATTTCGACCATCTTCTCGGCCAGCAGGCCTTTGTCGAACGGTGGGTTGCGGTCCACCTGGCAGAATTGTGGCTTGTCCGCCGGGATGTGGTCGCTGCCCAACAGCGGCGTCAGGTCCAAGTGATGTTGCTTGGCGGTCTGTCCTTCGAGGATTTCCAACAGGTCGGTGCGACCGATCAGCTCTTCAAGAGAACGCACGCCCAGCTTGGCCAGCCACTCACGGGTTTCTTCGGCGACGTAGGTGAAAAAGTTCACCACCATGTCGACGGTGCCGATGTAGTGATCTTTGCGCAGCTTCTCGTTCTGAGTGGCGACGCCGGTGGCGCAGTTGTTCAGGTGGCAGATGCGCAGGTATTTGCAGCCCAGGGCGATCATTGGCGCGGTGCCGAAGCCGAAACTTTCGGCGCCGAGGATCGCGGCCTTGATCACATCAAGGCCGGTTTTCAGGCCGCCGTCGGTCTGCACCCGTACTTTGCCGCGCAGGTCGTTGCCACGCAGGGTCTGGTGGGTCTCGGCCAGGCCGAGCTCCCACGGTGCGCCCGCGTACTTGATGGAGGTCAGCGGCGAAGCGCCGGTGCCACCGTCATAGCCGGAGATGGTGATCAGGTCGGCATAGGCCTTGGCCACACCGGCGGCGATGGTGCCCACGCCGGCTTCTGCTACCAGTTTCACCGAGACCAGCGCCTGCGGGTTGACTTGTTTCAGGTCGAAAATCAGCTGCGACAAGTCTTCAATCGAGTAGATGTCGTGGTGCGGCGGTGGCGAAATCAGCGTGACGCCCGGCACCGCGTAACGCAGCTTGGCGATCAAACCATTGACCTTACCGCCTGGCAGTTGGCCGCCTTCACCGGGCTTGGCGCCCTGGGCCACCTTGATCTGCAGCACTTCGGCGTTGACCAGGTATTCCGGGGTTACACCGAAACGGCCCGTCGCCACCTGCTTGATTTTCGAGCTCTTGATGGTGCCGTAGCGCGCCGGGTCTTCGCCGCCTTCGCCGGAGTTGGAACGCGCACCCAGGCGGTTCATGGCTTCGGCCAGGGCTTCGTGAGCCTCAGGCGACAAGGCGCCCAGAGAAATACCGGCGGAGTCGAAGCGCTTGAGGATCGACTCCAGCGGCTCGATTTCGCTGATGTCCAACGCCGTGTCCAGGGTCTTCACCTTGAACAGGTCACGGATCATCGACACCGGGCGGTTGTCCACCAGCGAGGTGTATTCCTTGAACTTGGCGTAGTCGCCCTGCTGCACAGCGGCTTGCAGGGTGTTGACCACGTCCGGGTTGTACGCGTGGTATTCGCCACCGTGCACGAACTTGAGCAGGCCGCCTTGCTGGATTGGCTTGCGCGCACTCCAGGCTTCGGCTGCCAGCGCTTTCTGCTCGGCTTCGATGTCGACGAAACGCGCGCCCTTGATACGGCTTGGCACGCCACGGAAGCTCAGGTCGCACACCTCTTCGGACAGGCCGATGGCTTCGAACAACTGTGCGCCACGGTACGAGGTGACGGTGGAAATACCCATCTTCGACAGGATCTTCAACAGACCCTTGGTGATGCCTTTACGGTAGTTCTTGAACACCTCATAGAGGTCGCCCAGCACTTCACCGGTGCGGATCAGGTCGCCCAGCACTTCGTATGCGAGGAACGGGTACACCGCCGAGGCGCCGAAACCGATCAGCACCGCAAAGTGATGCGGGTCGCGGGCGGTGGCGGTTTCCACGAGGATGTTGGAGTCGCAGCGCAGGCCTTTTTCGGTCAGGCGGTGATGCACTGCGCCGGTGGCCAGCGAAGCGTGGATCGGCAGCTTGCCAGGCGCGATGTGACGGTCGGTCAGCACGATCTGGGTGCGACCGGCGCGCACGGCTTCTTCGGCCTGGTCGGCGACGTTGCGCACAGCGGCTTCAAGGCCGAGGCTCTCGTCGTAGTTCAGGTCGATGATCTGGCGGTCGAAGCCTGGGCGATCCAGGGTCATCAACGAGCGCCACTTGGCCGGGGAAATGACCGGCGAGCTGAGGATCACGCGGGAGGCGTGCTCAGGCGATTCCTGGAAGATGTTGCGCTCGGCACCGAGGCACACTTCCAGGGACATCACGATGGCTTCGCGCAGCGGGTCGATCGGTGGGTTGGTCACCTGGGCGAACTGCTGGCGGAAGTAGTCGTACGGCGTGCGCACGCGCTGGGACAGCACGGCCATCGGCGTGTCATCGCCCATGGAACCGACCGCCTCGTAGCCTTGCTCGCCGAGCGGACGCAGCACCTGGTCGCGCTCTTCGAACGTGACCTGGTACATCTTCATGTATTGCTTGAGCTGGTCGACGTCGTAGAACGCCGAACCGTGGTCGTTGTCTTCCATGGTCGCCTGGATGCGCAGGGCGTTCTTGCGCAGCCATTGCTTGTATGGGTGACGTGACTTCAAGCGGTTGTCGATGGCGTCGGTGTCGAGGATCTGCCCGGTTTCGGTGTCGACGGCGAGGATCTGGCCAGGACCGACACGACCTTTGGCAATCACGTCTTCGGGCTTGTAGTTCCACACGCCGATTTCCGACGCGAGGGTGATGAAGCCATTGGTGGTGGTGACCCAACGCGCCGGGCGCAGACCGTTACGGTCGAGCAGGCATACCGCGTAGCGACCGTCAGTCATGACCACGCCGGCCGGGCCGTCCCACGGCTCCATGTGCATCGAGTTGTACTCGTAGAACGCACGCAGATCCGGGTCCATGGTTTCGACGTTCTGCCACGCTGGCGGAATGATCATGCGCACGCCACGGAACAGGTCGATGCCGCCGGTGACCATCAGTTCGAGCATGTTGTCCATGCTGGAAGAGTCGGAACCCACACGGTTGACCAGCGGGCCGAGCTCTTCCAGGTCCATCAGGTCGTTGGCGAACTTGGTGCGACGGGCCACGGCCCAGTTGCGGTTGCCAGTGATGGTGTTGATCTCGCCGTTGTGGGCGAGGAAGCGGAATGGCTGGGCCAGCGGCCATTTCGGCAGGGTGTTGGTGGAGAAGCGCTGGTGGAACACGCAGATTGCGGTTTGCAGGCGCTCATCGCTCAGGTCTGGATAGAAGGCGGTGAGGTCCGCCGGCATCATCAGGCCTTTATAAATGATGGTCTTGTGGGAAAAGCTGCAGATGTAGTGGTCGGTGTCGGCGGCATTGGAAACCGACGAACGACGACGCGAGGTGAACAGCTTGATCGCCATGTCCTGGTCGCTCAGGCCCTCGCCTGCGATGAACACTTGCTCGATCTGCGGCAGGCGCTCGTTGGCCAGGCGGCCAAGTACGCTGGTGTCGATCGGCACTTTGCGCCAGCCGACAAGTTGCAGGCCGGCGGCCAGGATCTCGCGGTTCATGTTCTCGCGAGCGGCTTCGGCTTTGACCGGGTCCTGGTTGAAAAACACCATGCCCACGGCGTACTGCTTGGGCAGGTCGACCGCAAATTGCTCTTTTGCGACAGCGCGCAGGAACTGGTCGGGCTTTTGAATCAGCAAGCCGCAACCGTCACCGGTCTTGCCGTCGGCGTTGATCCCACCGCGGTGGGTCATGCAGGTCAGGGCCTCGATGGCCGTTTGCAAAAGGGTATGACTGGGTTCGCCCTGCATATGGGCTATCAGGCCGAAACCGCAGTTATCCTTGAATTCATCGGGTTGGTACAGACCTGCTTTCATAGACACTTTCTCACCAGGCTGCCTCTTATATCGAGGCAAATTTCTTTTCAATTCAACCGGTTACCTTCCACGCCGAACGTACGCCGGCTTAGCGGGGGCAAAAGGGAGGTCATTGTACACACCGACACAGACGCTCACAAATTTAGCGACGAAATGTCGCAAATCTATGTCGCATTTATGAAAGGTTTAAAGCGATATGCTGTGCTAGTCAAAACTTTTTTAATTCTGACCGCTACGACTCAAAAGCTACTGTGACGCAGACACCACAAAGCGCGCGGTCTCTAGAGACTGCACGCACTTGCGGTTATTTTTTGAGGTGCCGGGAGGGCGGCCTGGGTAAGGCCGCCGGATCTTCAGCGAGTTGTTGCGAGTTCTTGTTGAACGCTGGCAACAGTGCGAGGCCAAGGTTTACCAGCCTGGACCTTCGCTGGCAAGGTTTTGATCGCAGAATCGGCGGCTGCACGGCTGGAGAAGTTGCCGTAGGTGATCACGTAGAGAGGCTTGCCGTTGAGCACTTTCTTGAAATAACGGTACTCGCCGCCCTGCTCTTTCACGAACGCCTGGGCGTTGGCTTCGGAGCTGGTGCCGAGAATCTGCACCACGAAGTTGCCGGTCGGCTGGCTGGCGTACCAGCTGCTGCCAGCGGCGCCGGCTTTGGCAACGGTGGCGGCCGGCTTTTCAGCAGGCTTGGCAGCCGGAGCCGGGGCTGGCTTGGCGACTGGCGCAGGCGCGACCGGCTTGGTCACAGGCGCAGGCGCAGGTTTGGCGGTGGCAACGGTCGGCGCCGGGGTCGGGGTCGGCTTGGCAACCGCAGCCGGCTGACCGGCTGGCACGCCCGCAGGCGGCGCAGTGGTGGTCACGGTTGGTGGAGTGGCGCTGGAGCCTTCCACCGGCACGCCGTCGTCGCCTTCGGAGATGCCACCGGCTTCTTCGGCAAGCGGACCACGCATCACCGGTTGGCCGACCATCGGCAGATTGGTCGGTTGGCCGGAGTTGGCGAATTCGACGTTTGGCGTGGGTTTGCCCAGTGGCAACTGCGCCTGTTCGGTTGGCGCGCCAGCAGTCGTCGGTGCCTTGCTGCGGCCTGGGATCAACCAAGCGGCTGCAACAGCGACCACGACAACGGCGGAAATAGCCAATACGTGTTTCTTAGGCATAGTGAACCCCATCTTTGGACGCTTGACCGCAGTGCGGCTGGCAATCATGGCTTCGATCATCGCATCGCGGGCAACCTGGTTGATGGTGCCAGGCCAGCCGTCGGAGCTTTCGTGAATATCAGAGATCTGCTGAGCGGAGAAAAGTTCGATACCGGCCCCTGCGCCCTCAAGGCGTTGAGCCAGGTATTCGCGGGTTTCTTCCTCTTCGTAAGGCTGCAGCTCGATGACGTGGAACAGCTCCTGGTCACCGCTGATCTGCTCGAGCTCGGCGATCAGCGACGACTCACCAAACAGGAACACATGAGGGCGACCTTCCGGCGTACCGGCTGCCAGCGCCAGCAGCGCTTCCAGGGCGGATTCGTCAAGCTGCTCAGCGTCATCCACCAGCAGGTAGACTTCCTGGCCGGTCAGGCCCAGTTGCACCACTTGCTTGAGGATCGCATTCGGCTCGGCAGTGGCCACGTCCAGCGCCTGGGCGACCTGGCGCAGCACGCCTGCGGCATCACCGGCACCACGGGCCGATACCACCACACTCTGAACCGACTGCTTGTTGGTGCTGGCCACCAGGGCCTGGCGCAGTAAGGTCTTGCCGCTGCCCAGCGGACCGGTCACGACCAGCAGCAGTTGGCTGTAGCGCGCGAGGTGGTGCAGCTGGCCAAGCACAGGCTTGCGCTGGGCCGGGAAAAATTTGAAGCCAGGCACCCGTGGAGCAAAAGGGTCGTGGCTTAACTGGTAATGGCCGAGGAACGCCTCGTCGGCATGCAAACTAGTCATCGGGATCTTATTAACCTTTAAGCTGGGCCAGGGCGCGGTAATCCGCTCCCAGCGTGGCCTGTAAAATCTCTTTCGGATAATCGTCGGTCACCACCGCTTCACCCATATGGCGCAGCAGCACCAGTCGCAGTCGACCGTCGATCACTTTCTTGTCTATTGCCATATGTTCGAGGAAATCCGCCTCGGTCATCTCCTCCGGCGGAATGACCGGCAAACCGGCGCGCTGGAACAAGCGGATGCCACGATCACGCTCCTGGGCGCTGATCCAGCCCAGGCGCTGCGACATCTCCAGTGCCATCACCGTGCCAGCCGCTACGGCCTCCCCATGCAACCACACACCATAGCCCATGTGGGTTTCGATCGCATGGCCGAAGGTGTGGCCCAGGTTCAGGGTAGCCCGTACACCGGACTCCCGTTCGTCGGCATTCACCACCAGCGCCTTGGCGGCGCAGGAGCGCGAAATCGCTTCGGTGAGTGCCGCCTGGTCAAGGTTGCGCAGGGCATCCACGTGTTCTTCCAGCCAGGTCAGGAACGGCTCGTCGCAGATCAACCCGTATTTGATGACTTCCGCCAGGCCCGCCGACAGCTCGCGCGGCGGCAAGGTGTTGAGGGTCGCAGTGTCGATCAGCACGGCTTGAGGCTGGTAGAACGCGCCCACCATGTTCTTGCCCAGCGGGTGGTTGATGCCGGTCTTGCCGCCCACCGACGAATCGACCTGGGACAGCAAGGTGGTCGGCACCTGGATAAAGTCCACGCCACGCTGGTAGCAGGCCGCTGCAAAGCCGGCCATGTCGCCGATCACACCGCCGCCCAAGGCAATCACGGTGGTGCGGCGGTCATGACGTGCGGTCAGCAGGCCATCAAAGATCAGTTGCAAGGTTTCCCAGTTCTTGTGGGCTTCGCCGTCGGGCAGGATCACGGAGATCACCGAATAAGCCGACAGACTGCGGCTCAGACGCTCAAGATACAGCGGCGCGACCGTTTCGTTGGAGATGATCGCCACTTGCCGCCCGGCAATATGCGGTGCGAGCAACTCGGGCTGGTCCAACAGACCTTCGCCAATATGGATCGGGTAGCTGCGCTCGCCTAGATCGACCTTAAGTGTCTGCATGTGTCCCCGCGTTAGAGATGGAGTGACGACCGATGACATCACGTTCTGACGTCACCTGATGGCTCTACGCCACACCCCACAGGGTGATAGCGCGCCGCCGAGAATAGCGCATTTCGAGCCTGGCTTTAACGGGGTGGCAGCCGATGCAGGCGCTCAAGAATGTCGAGAACCACCATCCGCGGTGGCCGCTCATCGGTTTCTACCACCAGATCGGCGATTTCCCGATACAGCGGATCGCGCAGCGTGAGCAGGTCCCGCAGGGTTTTCTCCGGGTTGGCTGTGCGCAGCAACGGGCGATTGCGATCGCGGGCGGTGCGGCCCACCTGCTGCTCGACCGAGGCATGCAGATAGACCACCCGACCACCGGCATGCAACGCGCGGCGGTTTTCATCACGCATCACTGCGCCGCCGCCTGTCGCCAATACCACGCCATCGCAGCCGCACAGCTCGGCGATCATCGCCTGCTCGCGGTCACGAAAGCCCAGTTCGCCTTCCTTATCGAAGATCCATGGGATATTGGCACCCGTGCGCAATTCAATTTCCTTGTCGGAATCTTTGAACGGCAGGCGCAGCTCTTTGGCCAGCAAACGGCCGATGGTGCTTTTTCCAGCCCCCATCGGTCCTACAAGAATCAAATTTCGCACAGAATCAACGACTCACAGCAATCGCCTGGTTATTCATAATACGCGGAGTCAGGAATACCAGCAGCTCGGATTTTTTCTCCGCCAGCACATCGCGCCGGAAAAGGCGGCCAAGATACGGCACATCGCCCAAAAATGGCACTTTATCTACCACTTTGCTTTGGGTATTGGAGAAAACCCCGCCGATGACGATGGTCTCACCATCCCTGACCAACACCTTGGCGTTGACCTCGTTCTTCTTGATCGGCGGCACGTCGTTGAGTTTGTTCAGGTAGTCGGGCTCATCCTTGGTGACCTTGACCTCCATGATCACGCGGTCATCCGGGGTGATTTGCGGGGTGACTTCCAGCGACAACGAGGCCTCCTTGAATGAAACCGACGTGGCGCCACTGGAGCTGGATTCCTGATAAGGAATCTCGGTGCCCTTGAGGATGCGTGCGGTTTCCTTGTCGGACGTGACCACCTTGGGTTGCGAGACGATTTCGCCGTTACCGGTTTTCTCCATGGCGGTGAGCTCCAGGTCCAGCAGCAGGTTGTCGGTGATAAAGGCGATGCCCAGGCCCGAGGTGCCGGTGAGTGATCCCAAGTCCACAAAGGGTGAACTGGGTGGATTTTCCGGCGGTTCGGCGCCTTCAGGCTGAGGTTTCGGAATGCCCCCCGCGCCCCAGTTGCCCCGATTGAGCCGCCCACCCCAACGCGCGCCCAGGCTTTTGTCGTAATCGACATTGGCCTCGACAATCCGCGCCTCGATCATCACCTGGCGTACCGGAATATCCAGCTGCGCCACGATCCGGCGCAGCTCCTCCAGCCGCTCAACGGTCTGGTAGGCGATGATGTTGTTGGTGCGATCATCCACCGCCACCGAACCCCGCTCATCGGTCACACCCTCAAGGCCGGTGACCGACTGGAACAACTTGGCCAGGTCCGCCGCCTTGGCGTAATTGACTTGCAGCAGTTCCCGGCGCAACGGTGCCAATTCGGCCATCTGCTTGCGCGATTCCAGCGTGAGCAGTTCACGCGCAGCCAGCTCCTCGGCCGGCGCCACCAGCAACACACCGGCCTTCACCCGCTTGTCCAGGCCCTTGGCTTGCAGCACCAGGTCCAGCGCCTGGTCCCAGGGCACCTCCTTGAGACGCAGGGTGATCGAGCCTTGTACGTCGTCACTGGCAACCAGATTGAGGCCCGCCACATCAGCAATTTGTTGCAACGCCGTGCGCAACTCGATGCTCTGGAAGTTGAGGGTCAGCTTGTCGCCTGTGTAGGCGCTCAGTGTGGCGACGCCGGGAGGCGGCAAGTGGATCAGATCCACACGATTGGGCACAGCAGCAGCCATCGGTGCCGTGAACGCTATCCATAGCGCCACACCGAAGGACGAGAAAGTCCTTTTCATTGTTTGATTCCGTTATGAGTTGATGTTTAACAACAAGGTTCGCGGGCGCTCCAGCCATGCCCCCTGACCATCGGGAAACAGTTCGACCAGTTCTATAGCGCGCTCATGGATGGCCGTGACCCGCCCATGGTTCGGCCCCAGGTAGTCCCCGACCGTCAGGCGGTGCACCTTGGAGGCCGCACGTAGCAAGGCAAAAACCTGCACCCCACGGGACAGCGTGCCGACCATTTCAAACTGGTCCACCGCAAGGCTTTCCAGCGCGCCACGTGGCCGGGCAAGGTCCGGCGTCCGGACCGGTCGCCCTTTCAGAGGGTCGACCTGCACCGCGAGCAGTTGAAATGGATCACGCAACCCGGACGAGTCGTAGACAAAGAGCTGTCGCTGTACAAGCTCCCCACCACCCTGCGCATGCCAGTAAGTCTTGGCCAGCAGGTCGAGGCGCAACAGCCTGCCATCACGTCGCAGGGCCAGATCGTGCACCGTAGCGATTCGCGACAAGCCACCCAAGCCCGTCAGGAACATTGCCAGGTCGTGGTAAGCCCCCGCGACGCCGATTTGCACAGGCTGCTCGTGAAAGAACGGCTGAGACTGCTCATCCAACGGCGTGACGCTCTCGACCAGCAACCCGTTGGCCAACGCCAGACGCGCGATATCTTCCAATAAACCAGGCATTTCGGACTCGCCAGGCAACGCCTGCAAAAGCTCATCGACCTTCGCTTGCATCCGCTGGAGCTGCTGCGCACGCGCTTCAAGGCTGGCGGCCAGGCCAGTCTTTTCTGCGATTTGCTGTTTCAGGGCCACTTCCCGCACCTCGACCTGGAGCAACCGTTCCCGCGAGGGGCTCAGGTACACAAGGTCGCCCACCACAAACACCACGCCCGCCAGCGCACAGCCCAACAGGGCCTTGCCAGGTAGGGGCCATTTTGCGGTGTTGTGAGTGAGTGCGGAAAGATTGAGCCTTGGCAGGCTCAAGGTTGAGCCTCGGAGGACTCTCCCTGACGCACCATCAGCTGGAATTCACTGTTGCCGCGCGCGCCATCCGTTCGCACATGTTGCAACCGCGTGGAATGGGCACCTTCCGCCGCTTCCAGGCGGCGCATCAATTGGGCGATGTCCTGGCTGGACTCAGCGCTGCCGCTGATACTCACCGTATCGCCCTTGGCCACCACTTCATGCAGGTGCACGCCGTCGGGTACCGCCCGTGCCAGTTGGTCCAACAACTGAGCACCGGACGAGCGGGCATCATGCAGGTCTTGCACGACCTTCATGCGTTGCGCCAGTTGCTGGCTTTGCTCCTGCAGATCATCAATGGTCTTGATACGTGAATCCAGGCCGACGACCTCCTTGCCCAGATGGTCATTGCGGGTTACTTGACGATCGATGGCCTGGTCGATCACCTGGTCCGCCAGCCACACGGCCGCGAGCGCGGCACAGGCGAACACCAGCAAGCACGCCAGTAGATACTTGCGTCGCCGCTCTGCCAGCGCCTGACGCCAAGGCAGTAGGTTGATTCGTGTCTTCAAGCGAAACTCCTCAGGGCCAACCCGCAAGCAATTCCCATCCCCTGGGCATCCACGGCCCATTGTGCACCATCGACGCGATGGCTCGGCGTGAAGCTGGCGAAATCCTGACGGCAAGCGCGCGCCAATGCAAACGCTTCGATATCGATCACCTTCGGCACCAACCCCGCCAGGGCCAAAACTGCCTCGCGGGCTTCTACGTGCTCCTTCAAGCATGCGGCCAGCAATACCTCGACCCGATTCGGATCCAGGGCCGTTGGCCCGCGCACTTGAAAGTCGATAGCGACGTCATCCAGCGGATAGGGAATGTACTGGTCTGCCTCCATCTGGATCATCCAGGTCATCTCATCATCTGAGAGCCCAGCGTCCATCTCGATCATTCGTGTGATCACTGAGGGCCCGGACACAGCGGCGACAGCACCACGAACCGATGTCGACAACCGCGACCACGCACTGCGCAGGGCGCGCCCTATGCCGTCGAGATCAAGAAGTGTGCCGTCGACTACCGCCTGCGCCGGCAGTGCCTGCGTGACGTAGCCTTGAACGTTGTAGCCTGAAGGTGAACGGCCCAGCTCGATCAAGCGGATGGCCGTGTCATTGATGTCGACACCCAGCAAGGTGCCGGCTTTTCCCGTGAAAAATCCCTTTCCCATAAAACTCCCTAAAGCTTTGCCTGTCATACCGCCTGATTGCCGCTGGGCGCCATGCATTCGGTCGACTTGTTGAACAGGTGCGAATGACGTCCCAAGTCGAAAAATGCTTTAATGCCCAGCGTTTTTTTCCGCTTTTTATCTGCCGCTCGGGTCGATCCATCGTTTGCCATGCATGCCCCGACGCCTAACTCATTCTTTTCTCTGGAAATCCAAAAGCCTTGATTCGTCTGCTGAAGTTTTTCGGGTACTCCATTGTCGCCATCGTTTGCGGGCTGCTGCTCGTGCTCAGCGGGGCCTACCTCTACCTTAGTCCGGGTTTGCCCTCCGTAGAGGCCCTCAGAAGTATCCAGTTGCAGATTCCTTTGCGGGTCTACAGCAGCGATGAAAAACTAATCGCGGAGTTCGGCGAAATGCGCCGCACACCGATCCGTTTTGCCGATATTCCGCCCAATTTCATCAGCGCCCTGCTGTCGGCCGAAGACGATAATTTTGCCAACCACTATGGCGTCGACCCCAGCAGCCTGGTGCGTGCGGCGACACAACTGGTAAAAAGCGGACACATTCAGTCCGGCGGCAGCACCATCACCATGCAGGTGGCGAAGAACTTCTTCCTCACCAGTGAGCGCAGCTTTTCGCGTAAAGCCACCGAGATCCTCCTGGCGCTGCAGATCGAACGCCAGCTGACCAAGGACGAGATCCTTGAGCTGTACGTCAACAAGATCTACCTGGGCAACCGTGCCTACGGGATCGAGGCGGCGTCCCAGGTCTACTACGGCAAGTCCATCCGTGACGCCAGCCTGGCGCAGATGGCCATGATTGCCGGCCTGCCCAAAGCCCCTTCACGCTTCAACCCACTGGCCAACCCGGCGCGCAGCAAAGAACGTCGCGACTGGATCCTGGGCCGCATGTACAAGCTGGGCAAGATCGACCAGGCTGCTTACGAAAGCGCCATCGCCGAACCGCTGAACGCCAGCTACCACGTGCCGACGCCGGAGGTGAACGCGCCTTATATCGCCGAAATGGCGCGCGCCGAGATGGTCGGCCGCTATGGCAGCGAGGCCTATACCGAAGGTTTCCGGGTGACCACCACGGTGCCGAGCAACCTGCAGGAAATCGCCAATGACTCGGTGCACTCCGGCCTGATCACCTACGACCAGCGCCACGGCTACCGCGGCCCTGAGTCGCGCCTGCCGGGCAAGACCCTGAGCGCCTGGACCACCGAGTTGGGCAAGCAACGCGCAATCAGTGGCCTTGAGCCGGCCATCGTCACCCAGGTGAAGAAAGATGGCGTGCAGGTGCTGACCCGCACCGGCGAAGCCCATGTGGCATGGGACAGCATGAAATGGGCACGCCCGTTCCTGAACACCAACAGCATGGGCGCGCTGCCCAAGCAGCCGTCTGACGTGGCCCAGGTGGGTGATTTGATCCGCGTGCAACGCCAGAAGGACGACAGCCTCAAGTTCAGCCAAGTGCCGCTGGCCCAAGGCGCCCTGGTGTCCCTGGACCCGCAGAACGGTGCGATCCGCGCGCTGGTCGGCGGCTTCGCCTTTGAGCAGAGCAATTACAACCGCGCCACCCAGGCCAAGCGCCAGCCGGGTTCGAGCTTCAAGCCGTTCATCTACAGCGCTGCCTTGGATAACGGCTACACCGCCGCCAGCCTGGTCAACGATGCGCCGATCGTGTTTGTCGACGAGTACCTGGACAAGGTGTGGCGCCCGAAGAACGACACCAACACCTTCCTCGGCCCGATCCGTATCCGCGAGGCGCTGTACAAGTCGCGCAACCTGGTATCGATCCGCTTGCTGCAAGCCATGGGCGTCGGCAAGACCATCGACTACATGACGCGCTTTGGCTTCAACAAGTCGGACCTGCCGCCAAACCTGTCCCTTGCCCTGGGCACCGCGACCCTCACACCGATGGAAATCGCCACCGGCTGGAGCACCTTTGCCAACGGCGGCTACAAGATCGCGCCGTACCTGATCGACAAGATTGAAAGCCGTAACGGCGACACCCTGTTCACCGCCAACCCGCCGCGAGTGCCGGGTGATGTGGTCAACGGCGTGGCGGCGACGGATGGACTGGCGGCTCCGAGCAATGGCGGCATCACCATTGAGCCGACTCCAGGCGCCGCACCTGCCGGCAACGCTGCCGCAACCGAACCGCAGGCGCCCGCCGTGGCCGAGCGCATCGTGGATGGCCGTACCACCTACATCCTCAACAGCATCCTGGAAGACGTGATCAAGAAGGGCACCGGCCGCCGCGCCCTGGCCCTGGGCCGTCCGGATATTGCGGGCAAGACCGGTACCACCAACGAATCCAAGGATGCCTGGTTCTCCGGCTACAACGCCGATTACGTGACCACCGTGTGGACCGGCTATGACCAGCCGGAAAGCCTGGGTCGCCGCGAGTTTGGTGGCACTGTCGCGCTGCCGATCTGGATGAGCTACATGGGCGCGGCACTGAAGGACAAGCCGCCGCACACCCAGCCGGAGCCTGAAGGCATCCTTAGCTTGCGTATCGACCCGGTGAGTGGCCGCGCGGCCTCGCCAAGCACGCCGAATGCGTACTTCGAACTGTTCAAGAGCGAAGACACGCCGCCGTCGGTCAACGAGCTGGGCAATGGTGTTGCGCCGGGCAGCCCGCTGCCAGCGGATGAAGCGGCGCCGATCGACCTGTTCTGAGGTTGGAACCAGGGCTTATCGTGGTGAACGGGCTTTTGTGGTGAGCGGGCTTGCCCCGCGCTGGGGCGCGAAGCGGCCCTAATGCAAGTATCGCATTCATCCAGTTAAAACGCGTTGGCAGGTTTTAGGGCTGCTTCGCAGCCCAGCGCGGGGCAAGCCCACTCACCACAAAGGCCTGCTCACCACAGCAAGCCTAACCAGCACAGCAAGCCTGCCCTGCACAAAGAGATCCGCCACAAAAAAGCCCCGACTCGCGAGAGCCGGGGCTTTTTTGTGGGTGCGCTACAACGGCTTAGCCGTTGAACACATCATCCACGCTTTGCAGCGGGTAGTGCTTCGGATACGGCAGGGTAGCAACGCCGGTCTCGATAGCGGCTTTGGCCACGGCATCGGAGATCAGGGTGATCAGGCGCTTGTCCATTGGTTTCGGAATGATGTACTCACGACCGAATTCCAGCTTGATACCGCCGTAGGCGTCGCACACTTCCTGAGGGACCGGCAGCTTGGCCAGTTCACGCAGGGCGTTGGCGGCAGCCACTTTCATCTCTTCGTTGATGCGCTTGGCGCGAACGTCCAGGGCACCACGGAAGATGAACGGGAAGCCCAGTACGTTGTTGACCTGGTTCGGGTAGTCCGAACGGCCGGTCGCCATGATCACGTCGCTACGGGTGGCGTGAGCCAGTTCCGGAGAGATTTCTGGATCAGGGTTGGAGCAGGCGAACACGATCGGGTTGGCCGCCATGGATTTGAGGCCTTCAGCGCTCAGCAGGTTCGGGCCGGACAGGCCGACGAACACGTCTGCACCGTCGAGGGCGTCAGCCAGGGTGCGCTTGTCGGTCGCGTGGGCAAACATCGCCTTGTATTGGTTCAAGTCAGTACGCTCGGACTGGACCACGCCTTTGCTGTCGACCATGAAGATGTTTTCCAGCTTGGCGCCCATGCTCACCAGCAACTTCATGCAGGAGATGGCCGCAGCGCCAGCGCCCAGGCAGACGATCTGTGCGTCAGCCAGAGTTTTGCCAGCGATTTCCAAGGCGTTGATCATGCCGGCCGCAGTAACGATCGCGGTGCCGTGCTGGTCATCGTGGAATACCGGAATGTCGCACTGTTCGATCAGGGCCTTTTCGATCTCGAAGCACTCAGGCGCCTTGATGTCTTCCAGGTTGATGCCACCGAAGGTGATGGAAATGCGCTTGACCGTGTCGATGAAAGCCTGCGGGCTTTCGGAATCGACTTCGATGTCGAAAACGTCGATGCCGGCAAAGCGCTTGAACAGCACGCCTTTACCTTCCATGACTGGCTTGGAAGCCAATGGGCCGAGGTTGCCCAGGCCCAGAATCGCGGTGCCATCGGAAATCACTGCAACCAGGTTGCCTTTGCCGGTGTACTTGTACGCCAGTTCAGGGTCGCGGGCGATTTCACGTACGGGCTCGGCAACACCAGGGCTGTAGGCCAGCGACAGGTCGCGAGCGGTGGCAGTGGCTTTGGTGAGCTCTACACTCAGCTTTCCTGGACGAGGATGGGCATGATATTCGAGAGCGGCAGTTTTCAAATCAGACATATCGGCATTCCGCTTTTACTGTTGGTCGACGGACCGCCGAGGATACGCGTGTCGCAAAGTCCCTACAAGACTGGGCAGTCACAGGTGTCAAGGGCCCTGCGCTACGACTTTCGGCCAAGAGCCGCGGGATACAAGGGCTCAACTGTTCACAATCGATTAAAAAAATGTCTACAATTTTTTCCTAATCCGTCGATTTGAGCATGCCGGGGTCGGTCAATGACAGCATCCAGCGTGCCTGGCCGTTTTTCAGGCCGCCGCGCTTGGCGCGATCCTGCACCCAGCCACGGGCCTCGATTGTCTTGCCTTGCAGACCACTAAGCACTGCGGTGTCGAATTGTTTGACGAGGTCGGGCGCAATGCGTAATACCACTGCCCCCTGAACTTCGATCCAGATTCCGCCGCGATTGCGTTCGATCTTGCTCACCTGGCCACTGACCAAAGCAAAGCCAGACTGCTTGAGCTGCGCCACGTTTTGTACCGGCGATTGCCGCCAAAGGCCCAACCGCGCATCACGTGCGCTGTTTTCAGCGGCCTGCTGACAGGCGACAAGATCGGTATTGGGCGCAACTCCAATCTGAAATCCCAGGCCGTCAGCCAGCAATTGCGCCTCAAGGTTCTCGCCGTCTGCGCCGTAGAGGTGGGCCAACGTGCGGCCGTAGCGGTCCTTGCTCTCGCGCCCAGGCACCAAACCGACGCGGCCGTCGCTCGCGTCGACCAATGTCTGTAAACGCTGGCGGGCGGCAACCGCGTAAGGCTCGTCGGGACGGCCCTTCTTACCGGTTTCCGGGGCATTGAGGCCGATCATCCGCACACTGCGGCCGTCCTTGAGGCGCACCGTGTCGCCATCCACCACGCGCTGCACCTCCACGTGGACCAGAGAGTCCGGCGAGGGACAGAACACCTGGGCCTGCGCGACTGAGAGCCAAATCCCAGGCACAAAAAAGGCGCCCACAAGGGACGCCTTTTTCAACAGCTGGCAAAAGCCCATAAGGCTTTTGAGCCTTACTCTGCTGGAGTAGCAGCAGGCTTCTTGCCGAAAGCACCAAAGCGATCTGCGAAGCGCTGTACACGGCCGCCGGTGTCCAGAGTTTTCTGCTTACCGGTGTAGAACGGGTGGCACTCGTTGCATACGTCAGTACCCAGTGGCTTGCACAGGTTCGAACGGGTCTGGAACTTGTTGCCGCAGCTGCAAGTTACGTCGATGACTTCGTATGCTGGATGGATATCGGCTTTCATGGCACTTCCTCGGGCTAGCGTGCCGCCACTCGACACTATTGTCGAATACCGCACGTAATTAGGCCGCGGATTCTACCAGACCTTTTTAATCGCGCAAGCCGCGTATCAGGCTGAAAACCGCCTTTCATCAGAAAACCGTGGCATACCCAAGCCCTCCCCTGTCTGCTAGGCTCCCGCCCCTGCGCCACCGCCTGCCTTTATATGAGACCCCCCGCGTGCCCGACGCCATTTTGCGCCTAGCCCTGCCCTCGCCCCTGCGCCGCCTGTTCGATTACCGGGCCCCGGCCGGTGTGCTGCGGGAACAGTTGCAGCCGGGTATGCGCGTGCGCGTGCCCTTTGGTCGGCGGGAAATGATCGGCATATTGGTAGAGGTCGCGGATCACAGCGAAGTGCCTGCGGAAAAACTCAAGCCCGCGCTGGCCATGCTTGACGCCACCCCGCCACTGCCGCCGGCGTTGTTCAAACTGTGCCTGTGGACCGCCCAGTACTATCAGCACAGCCTTGGCGATACGTTGAGCTGGGCGCTGCCGGTGCTGTTGCGCCAGGGCGAACTGGCTGAAGCGCGCCAGGAACGTTTCTGGTCGATGACACCCGGCGCGCGTCTCGACGACCCGCGTATCGCCCGCGCCCCGCGCCAGCGTGAAGCCCTGGCGACACTGGCCCAGCATCCCCATGGCGTGGCGCATCAGCTATTAAGCAAGCTGATGCTGAGCAAAGACAGCCTCGACCTGTTGCTCGCCAAGGGCCTGGTGCAGGTGGAAATCCGCAAGCACGCCCCCGATGCCCGCCACGAACACTGGCTGGCCCAACCGGAATTGCCGCTGAACCCCGAGCAACGCGCTGCTTATGAAGCGATTCGTGCAGGCTTCGACAGTTTCCATGCGTTCCTGCTGGCTGGCGTCACTGGCAGCGGCAAGACCGAAGTCTATCTGCAGTTGATCCGCGAGACCCTGCAGGCCGGCAAACAGGCGCTGGTACTGATCCCCGAGATCAACCTGGGCCCGCAGACCCTGGCGCGCTTCGAACAGCGCTTCAATGCGCGCATCGCCTTGGTGCACTCCGCCGTCAACGACCGTGAGCGCCTGGAATCCTGGCTGGCCGCACGGGATGGCGAGGCCGACATTATTATCGGCACCCGCTCGGCGCTGTTCACCCCGATGAAGAATCCCGGGCTGATCATCATCGACGAGGAGCACGACGGCTCCTATAAACAGCAGGAAGGCTTGCGTTACCACGCCCGCGACCTGGCACTGGTGCGGGCGCGCCAGGAAGACATTCCGATTGTGCTGGGCTCGGCCACGCCATCACTCGAGAGCTTGCACAACGCCTACACGGGGCGTTACGGCCTCCTACGCCTCAATGAGCGTGCAGGCGGCGCCAAGCAACCAAAATTCCTGCGACTGGATGTCAAAAGTCGTCCACTGGACAGCGGTATTTCCGGGCCGATGCAACAAGCCATCGGCCAGACCCTCGCCGCCGGCCAACAGGTCTTGGTGTTTCTCAACCGCCGTGGCTTTGCACCGACGTTGTTGTGCCACGACTGCGGCTGGATGTCCGAGTGCGAGCGCTGCGATGCGCGCATGACCGTGCACCAGCGCTACGGCGAGCTGCGCTGCCATCACTGTGGCCATGTAGAACGTGTACCGCGCCACTGCCCGCAGTGCGGCAAAGTCGACCTGCGACCGGTGGGCGCTGGCACCGAACGAGCCGAAGAGCGTCTGGGTATTCTGTTCCCGGATTACCCGGTGCTGCGAGTCGACCGCGACAGCACCTCGCGCAAAGACGCGATGAACCAGCTGTTCGCCACCATCCAGAAAGGCCACCCGTGCATTCTGATCGGCACGCAGATGCTTGCCAAAGGACACCATTTCCCACGGGTGACCCTGGTGTCGATCCTGGATGCCGACGGCGGGCTGTTCTCCGGGGATTTCCGCGCCAGCGAGCGCATGGCGCAGTTGATCGTGCAGGTCGCTGGCCGCGCAGGGCGTGCCGAAGAGCCGGGCCGGGTGATCATCCAGACCCACTTGGCCGACCATCCGCTGCTGATCCAGCTGACCGAACAAGGCTACTTCGCCTTCGCCGAGCAGGCGCTGAGCGAACGTCGCGCCGCGGGCCTGCCGCCTTTTTCCCATTTGGCCCTGTTGCGCGCCGAAGCCCATAAACCGGGGCAGGCCGAAGGTTTCCTGGATGAGGCATGCAGCGCCGCCGAACGTTTACTCGGCGAATTGGGCCTGAACGGCATCGAATTGCTCGGCCCGGTGCCCGCCCCCATGGAGCGCCGCGCCGGGCGTTATCGTGCTCAGCTACTCTTGCAGGCAACCTCGCGCGCACCGCTGCATCGGCTATTAAGTAGCTGGTTGCTTGCCCTGGAGCAAATGCCCAGCGGTCGCCAAGTGCGATGGTCGCTGGATGTAGACCCGGTAGATTTGTATTAAGCCTGGCCATAGGTCCCGCGAAGGTTGGCAAGCCCGCCCTCGCCACGGATAATGCCCAGTTTTTCCACCTGCGCATCGCGCGCCACCGCTTGCGGTCGAAAGAGAACACCATGAAAGACACCATTCGCCAGCTGATCCAACAAGCCCTCACCCAACTCGTCAACGAAGGTGTGTTGCCTGAAGGCCTGACGCCGGCGATCCAGGTGGAAAACACCCGCGACAAAACCCACGGTGACTTCGCCAGCAACATCGCGATGATGCTGTCCAAACCCGCGGGCATGAAGCCACGCGACCTGGCAGAGAAAATCATCGCCGCGCTGCCTGCCGACGAGAGCGTCACCAAGGCTGAAATCGCCGGCCCTGGCTTCATCAACTTCTTCCAGAACACCCAGGCCCTGGCTTCGCGCCTGGATGCCGCCCTGGCCGACGCCAAGATCGGCGTGCGCAAGGCCGGCCCGCTGCAGCGCGTGGTCGTCGACCTATCGGCGCCGAACCTGGCCAAAGAGATGCACGTCGGCCACCTGCGCTCAACCATCATTGGCGACGGCGCGGCGCGGGTGCTGGAGTTCCTCGGCGACGACGTGATCCGTCAGAATCACGTGGGTGACTGGGGTACCCAGTTCGGCATGTTGATGGCCTACCTGCAGGAAAACCCGATCACCAGCAACGAGCTGTCGGACCTGGAAAACTTCTACCGCGCCGCCAAGAAGCGCTTCGACGAATCCGAAGAATTCGCCGACCGCGCCCGTGGCCTGGTGGTCAAGCTACAAGCCGGTGACGCCGAGTGCCTGGCACTGTGGAACCGTTTCCGTGACATTTCCCTGTCTCACTGCCAGGAAATCTACGAACTGCTCAACGTCAAATTGACCATGGCCGACGTGATGGGCGAAAGCGCTTACAACGACGACCTGATCAATGTGGTCAACGACCTCAAGGCCAAGGGCCTGCTGGTGGAGAGCAACGGCGCGCAGTGCGTGTTCCTCGAAGAATTCAAGACCGCCGATGGCGAGCCGCTGCCGGTGATCATCGTCAAGGCCGATGGCGGCTACCTCTACGCCACCACCGACCTGGCGGCCGTGCGCTACCGCAGCGGCGTGCTCAAGGCCGATCGCGCGCTGTACTTCGTCGACCAGCGCCAGGCCCTGCACTTCCAGCAGGTGTTCGAAGTGGCGCGCCTCGCGGGTTTCGTCACCCACCCGATGCACATGGAGCACATGGGCTTCGGCACCATGAACGGCGCCGATGGCCGCCCGTTCAAGACCCGCGATGGCGGCACCGTGAAGCTGATCGACCTGCTCACCGAAGCGCAGGAACGTGCCTACACCCTGGTGAAGGAAAAGAACCCGGAGCTGGCCGAGGCCGACCTGCGCAACATCGCTCGCGTGGTGGGCATTGGTGCGGTCAAATACGCCGACCTGTCCAAGCACCGCACCAGCGACTACAGCTTCAACTTCGAGCTGATGCTCAACTTCGAAGGCAACACCGCGCCGTACCTGCTGTACGCCTATACCCGTGTGGCTGGCGTGTTCCGCAAGCTGGGCAAGGACTTCAGCGAAGTTGAAGGCCAGATCGTGCTGGACGCCCCGCACGAACAGGAACTGGCCGCCAAATTGGCGCAGTTCGGCGAAGTGCTGAACAGCGTCGGCGAGAAAGGCACGCCGCACATCCTGTGCACCTACCTGTACGAAGTCGCCGGCCTGTTCTCCAGCTTCTACGAGAACTGCCCGATCCTGACCGCCGACGACGAAGCCCAGAAGCAAAGCCGCCTGCGCTTGGCTGCACTGGCTGGACGGACCCTCAAGCAAGGCCTAGAGCTGTTGGGCCTGGAAACTCTGGAGCGTATGTAAGTTGGCTGCCAAGAAAAAACCTGCACCCAAGCGCGGCGCCAGCCGCTACCAGGCCCCGGCGAAGAAACCAATCCCGGGCTGGTTGTGGATGGCGATCGGCCTCACCGTCGGCGCGTTTATCGTGTTCCTGATGAAGCTGGATCCCGGCAAGGGCGATGACGTCAAACGGGTCAAGCAGGAACAGCAGAAGGCCACGAAAATGGCCGAAGCCAACAAGACGGCGCCGAGCCCAACCGCGCCCGTGAAGCCGAAGTACGACTTCTACACGCTGCTGCCGGAATCGGAAGTGATCGTGCCGCCTGACGCCGTGCCGGAGAAAACCCTGCCGACGCCACAGGTGCCGACCACGCCAGTCACCCCGGCGGAAGCGGCGAAGATCGACACGGCACGTGCCCAGGCCGCGCTGGCCGGCATTACGCCGCCGCCAGCGCCGCCGGTTGCCGAAACCAAGGCCGCACCGGTGACCAAGTTCTTCCTGCAAGCGGGTTCGTTCCCGAAACAGGCGGATGCGGATCGCGTGCGAGCGCAGATCATTCTGCTGGGCCAGTCGGTGACGGTTGAGTCAGGGACGGTGAAGGATGCGACCTGGTATCGCGTGCTGGTAGGGCCGTTCAGCAACCGAGAACAGCTGACTGTGGCGCAGAAACAACTGGCTGGTGCGGGCTTTAGCAACCTGTTGTTACAACAACGCCAGAGTCGCTGACCTTCAGCCAACTTGGATCAAATGTGGGAGGGGGCTTGCCCCCGATGCAGTGTGTCAGTCAGTACATCTGTTACTGATGCACCGCCATCGGGGGCAAGCCCCCTCCCACATTTGGTCTTGCCGCGCTCTGAAGTGTGTGTCGGACCATTGAACACCACTCGTCCGCCATAACCCCCTACGGTTGAAATCCCCCCCGCCACCCCCATATGAGTTTCCATCAGGGCATTTTCGCCCCGCTGCGTGGAGACTCTCCCCTTGACCACCATCGTTTCAGTACGTCGCCACGGCAAAGTCGTCATGGGCGGCGACGGCCAGGTTTCCCTGGGTAATACCGTGATGAAAGGCAACGCCAAGAAAGTGCGCCGCCTGTACCACGGCCAGGTTCTCGCGGGCTTTGCCGGCGCTACCGCCGACGCCTTCACCCTTTTCGAGCGCTTCGAAGGCCAACTTGAGAAACATCAGGGCCACCTGGTGCGCGCTGCGGTTGAACTCGCCAAAGAATGGCGCACCGACCGCTCCCTCAGCCGCCTGGAAGCCATGCTGGCCGTCGCCAACAAAGACGCTTCCCTGATCATCACCGGCAACGGCGATGTGGTTGAGCCTGAGCATGGCCTGATCGCCATGGGTTCCGGCGGTGGCTACGCCCAAGCGGCCGCCAGCGCACTGTTGAAGAAAACCGACCTGTCGGCTCGCGAAATCGTCGAGACCGCCCTGGGTATCGCCGGTGATATCTGCGTGTTCACCAACCACAACCAGACCATTGAGGAGCAGGACCTCGCCGAGTAAGCCGTAGGCTTATTCCGCTTGAGGCCGCCAAACATTATGTCCATGACTCCCCGCGAAATCGTCCATGAACTCAACCGCCATATCATCGGCCAGGACGATGCCAAGCGCGCCGTAGCCATTGCGCTGCGTAACCGCTGGCGCCGGATGCAACTGCCCGAAGAACTGCGCGTTGAAGTAACGCCGAAGAACATCCTGATGATCGGTCCTACCGGCGTCGGTAAAACCGAAATCGCCCGTCGCCTGGCCAAGCTGGCCAATGCACCGTTTATCAAGGTCGAAGCCACTAAGTTCACCGAAGTGGGCTACGTGGGCCGCGACGTCGAGTCGATCATCCGCGACCTGGCCGACGCCGCCCTGAAAATGCTGCGCGAACAGGAAGTGACCAAGGTCAGCCACCGCGCCGAAGACGCCGCCGAAGAACGCATCCTCGACGCCCTGCTGCCACCGGCACGCATGGGTTTCAACGAAGACGCCGCGCCGGCCTCGGACTCCAACACCCGCCAGCTGTTCCGCAAGCGCCTGCGTGAAGGCCAGTTGGACGACAAGGAAATCGAGATCGAAGTCGCCGAAGTCTCCGGTGTCGATATCTCCGCCCCGCCTGGCATGGAAGAAATGACCAGCCAGTTGCAGAACCTGTTCGCCAACATGGGCAAGGGCAAGAAGAAAAGCCGCAAGCTCAAGGTGAAGGAAGCCTTGAAACTGGTGCGCGACGAAGAAGCCGGGCGCCTGGTGAATGAGGAAGAACTCAAGGCCAAGGCCCTGGAAGCGGTCGAGCAGCACGGCATCGTGTTTATCGACGAAATCGACAAGGTGGCCAAGCGCGGCAACTCCGGCGGCGTCGATGTATCCCGCGAAGGCGTACAGCGCGACCTGCTACCGCTGATCGAAGGCTGCACCGTGAACACCAAGTTGGGCATGGTCAAGACCGACCACATCCTGTTTATCGCCTCCGGTGCGTTCCACCTGAGCAAGCCAAGCGACCTGGTGCCGGAGCTGCAAGGCCGCCTGCCGATCCGCGTGGAACTCAAGGCGCTGACCCCAGGCGACTTCGAACGCATCCTCAGCGAGCCACACGCGTCGCTCACAGAGCAATACCGTGAGCTGCTGAAAACCGAAGGCTTGGGCATCGAGTTCCAGCCGGACGGCATCAAGCGCCTGGCGGAGATCGCCTGGCAGGTCAACGAGAAGACCGAGAACATCGGAGCCCGTCGTTTGCACACCTTGCTGGAGCGTCTGCTGGAGGAGGTGTCCTTCAGTGCTGGCGATTTGGCTAGCGCGCAGAATGGCGAAGTGATCAAGATCGACGCTGAATACGTCAACAGCCACTTGGGCGAATTGGCGCAGAACGAAGACTTGTCTCGTTATATTCTGTAAGCCTCACACAGAATCGCTTCGCCTCAATGTGGGAGGGGGCTTGCCCCCCGATGGCGGTGTATCAGTCAGCACACCTGACACTGACACACCACCATCGGGGGCAAGCCCCCTCCCACATTTTGAAGCCGGTTTCTTCAGGATCATTATCAATGTCCAAATTCCCGACGGCTGTAAACCTGCACAAAACCTCCAACACCCTCGGCCTCACCTACGGGCCCGACGAGGTGTACCAACTCCCCGCCGAACTGCTGCGCACCCACTCGCCCTCCGCCGAGGTCCAGGGGCATGGCAAACCCATCCTGCAATTCGGCAAGCTCAACGTGAAGTTGATCAAGGTAGAACCCGCCGGCCAGTACGCACTGAAATTGACCTTCGACGACGGCCATGACAGCGGACTGTTCACCTGGGACTACCTCTACCAACTGGCCGTGCGTCAGGACGCGTTGTGGGCCGATTATCTGGCTGAACTCAAAGCAGCCGGCAAAACCCGCGATCCGGATCAGTCGGTCGTACGGCTGATGCTCTAGCCCAGGCCTCTTGCTCTTTAGAGGGCATTTTCTAATTTCATCTGCTTGAATGCCCTGTCGCGTGACCAACGACTGGTCCGCTTGCGAAAAAAATTAAACTCGGGTAACCAATGGAATTGGCAAGTTCCCTGCATTTGACGATGCGGTATCAACGGTCACCCGAGTCGCAGTACCAGGCTTGTGTTGTGTATCGAAACTGGGTGCGCAGCGGTCCCCGGTACTCGTCTTTCGGACAATGGAGCGTCGTAGATGAGTAATAAGAACAACGATGACTTGAAACGCCAGGCCTCGGAAAACACCCTGGGGCTCAACCCGATCATCGCGTTACGTAAAAAGGATTTACTCGCCTCGGCGAAGATGGTGCTGACCCAAGCCATCAAACAACCGCTGCACAGCGTCAAGCACGTCGCGCATTTTGGCGTCGAGTTGAAGAACGTGATGTTCGGCAAATCAGCGCTGGCGCCCGAAAGCGACGACCGTCGTTTCCAGGACCCGGCCTGGAGCCAGAACCCGCTCTACAAACGCTATCTGCAAACCTACCTGGCGTGGCGCAAGGAACTGCACGACTGGATCGGCGACAGCAACCTGTCGGAACACGACATCAGCCGCGGCCACTTCGTGATCAACCTGATGACCGAAGCCATGGCCCCCACCAACAGCGCGGCCAACCCGGCGGCGGTCAAACGCTTCTTCGAGACCGGCGGCAAGAGCCTGCTCGATGGCTTGTCCCACCTGGCCAAGGACATGGTGCATAACGGCGGTATGCCGAGCCAGGTCAACATGGGCGCCTTTGAAGTGGGCAAGACCCTGGGCACGACCGAAGGCGCGGTGGTGTTTCGCAACGATGTGCTGGAACTGATCCAGTACAAGCCGATCACCGAACAGGTGCACGAACGCCCGCTGCTGGTGGTGCCGCCGCAGATCAACAAATTCTATGTATTCGACCTGAGCCCGGAGAAGAGCCTGGCGCGCTTCTGCCTACGCAATAACCAGCAAACTTTTATCGTCAGCTGGCGCAACCCGACCAAGGCTCAGCGCGAGTGGGGCCTGTCGACCTATATCGAGGCGCTCAAGGAAGCGGTGGATGTGGTCACGGCGATTACCGGCAGCAAAGATGTGAATATGCTCGGCGCCTGTTCCGGCGGCATCACCTGCACCGCACTGCTCGGCCACTACGCGGCGCTGGGGGAGAAGAAGGTCAACGCCCTGACCCTGCTGGTGAGCGTGCTCGACACGACGCTGGACACCCAAGTAGCGCTGTTCGTCGACGAACAGACCCTGGAAGCGGCCAAGCGCCATTCCTACCAGGCCGGCGTGCTGGAAGGCCGCGACATGGCCAAGGTGTTCGCCTGGATGCGCCCCAATGACCTGATCTGGAACTACTGGGTCAATAACTACCTGCTGGGTAACGAACCGCCGGTGTTCGACATCCTGTTCTGGAACAACGACACCACACGTTTGCCGGCGGCCTTCCACGGCGATCTGATCGAGCTGTTCAAGAACAACCCGTTGGTGCGAGCCAACGCCCTGGAAGTGTGCGGCACGCCCATCGACCTCAAGCAGGTCACCGCCGATATCTACTCACTGGCCGGCACCAATGACCACATCACACCGTGGCAGTCGTGCTACAAGTCGGCGCAGTTGTTTGGTGGCAAGGTGGAGTTCGTGTTGTCCAGCAGCGGGCATATCCAAAGCATCCTCAACCCGCCGGGCAACCCCAAGGCGCGTTACCAGACCAGCGACAGCCTGACGGCGAAACCGCTGGACTGGCAGGAGAATGCCACCAAGCACACCGATTCGTGGTGGCTGCATTGGCAGGCCTGGCAAGCGGAACGGGCGGGTAAGTTGAAGAAGGCGCCGACAAGTTTGGGCAATAAGACCTACGCAGCAGCGGAAGCTGCGCCGGGCACTTATGTACATGAACGTTAAGCAGATGTTTGGTTGAAATGCAGTCACTGTGGGAGCTGGCTTGCCTGCGATAGCGGCGGGTCAGTTGTTGATGGGCTGGCGGAAAGAATGCCATCGCAGGCAAGCCAGCTCCCACATGGATCGCATCGCCCACAAGACTTACGTACCACCTGACAGGGCTTTCCCATGCCGCAACCGTTCATCTTCCGCACCATCGACCTGGATGGCCAGGCCATCCGCACGGCGGTGCGCCCGGGCAAGCCTCACTTGACGCCGTTGCTGATCTTCAATGGCATCGGCGCCAACCTTGAGTTGGTGTTTCCGTTCGTCCAGGCGCTGGACCCGGACCTGGAAGTGATCGCGTTCGATGTGCCCGGAGTGGGCGGTTCATCCACGCCCAATCGGCCATACCGCTTTCCCGGTCTGGCCAAGCTCACTGCACGCATGCTCGATTACCTGGACTATGGCCAAGTGAACGCGGTGGGCGTGTCCTGGGGCGGCGCGTTGGCGCAGCAGTTTGCCTACGACTACCCGGAACGCTGCAAGAAGCTGATCCTGGCGGCCACGGCGGCAGGTGCGGTGATGGTGCCGGGCAAACCGAAAGTGTTGTGGCTGATGGCAAGTCCGCGCCGTTACATTCAACCGTCCCATGTGGTGCGCATTGCACCGATGATCTACGGGGGGTCGTTCCGCCGCGACTCAAAACTGGCTGCCGAACACGCGAGCAAAGTGCGTTCGGCTGGCAAGCTCGGTTATTACTGGCAGCTATTCGCCGGGCTAGGCTGGACCAGCATCCACTGGCTGCACAAGATCCGCCAACCCACCCTGGTGCTGGCGGGGGACGACGACCCACTGATCCCGCTGATCAACATGCGCATGCTGGCCTGGCGCATTCCCAACGCACAGTTGCACATCATCGATGACGGCCACCTGTTCCTGATCACCCGGGCGGAGGCCGTGGCACCGATCATCATGAAGTTTCTAGAAGAGGAGCGCATGCGCGCGGTGATCCATCCGCGACCGGCCGTGTAAGGACCACACCACCGCGCAACTTGCCAGGAACCGGCTATGGTTCTGAATTGGCGTGCCTGTTTGATGGCTTGACGAAGGAGTGTTGGCTCATGCGAGAAAGACCCGTGACGAACCCGGCGCCAACCCCTGCCGCGTTCATCAATGCGCAAAATGCGATTACCGGCCTGCGCGGCCGAGACCTGCTGTCGACCCTGCGCAGCGTGGCCGCCCATGGCTTGCGCAACCCGGTGCATACCGTTCGGCATGCCTGGGCGTTGAGCGGTCAACTGGGTCGCGTGCTGCTCGGTGAAACCGTGCACGAACCCAACCCCAACGACGGCCGCTTCACCGACCCCACCTGGAAGCTCAACCCACTGTACCGGCGCAGCCTGCAAGCCTATCTGAGCTGGCAGAAGCAGACCCGTCACTGGATCGATGACAGCAACCTGAGCGCCGATGACCGCGCCCGTGCGCATTTTGCTTTCTCGTTGATCAACGATGCGGTCTCCCCTTCCAACACCCTGCTCAACCCGCTGGCGATCAAGGAGCTGCTCAACTCCGGCGGCAACAGCGTGGTGCGCGGTGTGACCAACCTGTTCGAAGACCTGCTGCACAACAATGGCCTGCCGCGCCAGGTGAGCAAGCACGCCTTCGAAGTCGGCAAGACGGTCGCCACCACCCCCGGCTCCGTGGTGTTTCGCAATGAGCTGCTGGAGCTGATCCAGTACAAGCCCATGAGCGAAAAGCAATACGCCAAGCCGCTGCTGATCGTGCCGCCGCAAATCAACAAGTACTACATTTTCGACTTGAGCCCCGCTAATAGCTTTGTGCAGTACGCCCTGAAAAACGGCCTGCAGACCTTCATGGTCAGTTGGCGCAACCCGGATGTGCGGCATCGCGAATGGGGCTTGTCCACCTACGTCGCTGCGTTGGAGGAAGCACTCAACGTGTGCCGCGCGATCACCGGTGCCCGTGAGGTCAACCTGATGGGCGCCTGCGCCGGCGGCCTGACCATCGCCGCGCTGCAAGGCCACCTGCAAGCCAAGCGCCAGCTGCGCCGCATCTCCAGCGCCAGTTACCTGGTGAGCCTGCTGGACAGCCAGATCGACAGCCCCGCCACCCTGTTCGCCGACGAGCAGACCCTGGAAGCCGCCAAGCGCCGGTCCTATCAACAAGGCGTGCTGGACGGTCGCGACATGGCCAAGGTGTTCGCGTGGATGCGGCCCAATGACCTGATCTGGAACTACTGGATCAACAACTACCTGCTGGGCAAGGAACCGCCGGCCTTCGACATCCTGTACTGGAACAACGACAACACGCGACTGCCGGCAGCGCTGCATGGCGACCTGCTGGACTTCTTCAAACACAACCCGCTGAGCCATCCCGGTGGCCTGGAAGTGTGCGGCACGCCGATCGATTTGCAGAAGGTCACGGTAGACAGCTTCAGCGTGGCGGGCATCAACGACCACATCACGCCGTGGGATGCGGTGTATCGCTCCACCCAATTGCTGGGCGGCGAGCGGCGCTTCGTGCTGTCCAACAGCGGGCATATCCAGAGCATCCTCAACCCGCCGGACAACCCCAAGGCCAACTACGTCGAAAACCCCAAGCTGAGCAGCGACCCGCGCGCCTGGTACTACGACGCCAATCACGTCGACGGCAGTTGGTGGCCACTGTGGCTGGCGTGGATCCAGCAGCGCTCGGGCGTGCAAAGGGAAACCCTCACTGCCCTGGGCAACCAGAACTACCCACCGATGGAAGCGGCACCCGGCACCTACGTGCGCGCGCGCTGAGCTCAACGATCACATTAAGAAGACTGGATGAAGACCCGCGACCGTATCCTTGAATGTGCCCTGCAGTTGTTCAACCAGAAGGGCGAGCCGAACGTGTCGACCATGGAGGTGGCCAATGAAATGGGGATCAGCCCCGGCAACCTCTACTACCACTTTCATGGCAAGGAGCCGCTGGTGCTCGGGTTGTTCGAGCGTTTCCAGAATGAGCTGGCGCCCCTGCTCGACCCACCAGCGGACGCGCAACTGGAAGCCGAGGATTACTGGCTGTTCCTGCACCTGATCGTCGAGCGCATGGCGCATTACCGGTTCTTGTTCCAGGACTTGTCGAACCTGGCGGGACGTTTGCCGAAGCTGGCCAAGGGCATTCGCAACTTGCTGACGGCGCTCAAGCGGACACTGGCGTCTTTGCTGGCGCGACTGAAGGCGGCGGGTCAGTTGGCCAGCAGCACCCAGGCCCTGGGGCAACTTGTGGAGCAGATCACCATGACGCTGCTGTTTTCGTTGGATTACCAGCGAATTCTTGATCGTGAAGGCGAGGTGCAGGTGGTGGTCTACCAGATCATGATGCTGGTGGCGCCGCATTTGCTGCCGCCGGCGCGGCAGGCGACTGAGCGGTTTGCGCTCAAGTACGTTGATCACACCTCATAAAAAATGCCCGACCTTTGCAGGTCGGGCATTTTTTGTATCCTGAGAAAAATCAGGACTGACTGGATGGCGTCGGGGTTGCCGGCGTTGCAGTCGGGGTCACAGCAGGGGTCGGTGCGGACACCGAATTGGCTGTGGAGGCGGTTGGCGCAGTAGCAGGCTTGGCGGCAGCAGCAGGCTTGGGTGCTGCTGGTTTTTTCGCTACAGCAGGCTTTTTCGCGGCAGCGGGTTTTGCCGCTGGCTTGGCTGCAGCAGGTTTGGCTGCTGGTTTCGCGGCGGCCGGCTTGGCAGCGGGTTTTGCTGCAGCGGTTTTGGCGGCAGGCTTGGCGGCTGGTTTGGCAGCGGCCTTGGCTGCAGGTTTTGCGGCTGCCTTAGCGGCAGGCTTGGCAGCAGCTTTAGCAGCCACTGGTTTAGCAGCCGGTTTGGCGGCCGGTTTGGCTGCTGCGGTTTTGGCAGCTGGCTTGGCGGCTGGTTTAGCAGCAGCCTTGGCAGCGGGTTTTGCAGCCGGCTTGGCGGCAGCTTTCACCAGAGGCTTGGCCGCAGGTTTCGCAGCCGGTTTGGCCGCTGCGGTTTTAGCCGCTGGCTTGGCCGCCGGTTTTGCAGCAGCCGTTTTCGCGGGTGCCACTTTAGCGCCGGTGAGTTTTTCGATTTGCTTGGTCAAGGTATCGACCTTGCTGTGCAGCGTCTTCAACTCTGCCTTACTCGGCACGCCCAGTCGCGAAATGGCACTGTTGAGGCGTTTGTCGAAAGTTTCTTCCAACTTGCCCCACGTGTCAGAAATGCTCGACTTGGCGGAGCCGGCAGTTGCCTTGGCGGCTTCAACTTTTTTACCAACCGTGGTTTTGGTCAACTTCTCGGCTTTCTCGCCGTCCTTGACCAAAGTCTCGAAGTATTTGCCGCCGTCACTGCTAACCTTCGAGTACACGCCTAAACCAGCAAGCCAGATCTTACGGGAATATTTTTCAACTTCCCCGACCCACGAGCTGCCTTCTTTCTGAGTAGTCTTTTTAACAGCCATCCCGATGTCTCCTTAGTGTTTACGCGCGACACGTTCTAGCAATGTCGTCAGCTCTTCGAGCTTAGCAGAGAGTGTCTCAACGTCATGTTTAGACGCAATGCCGATTCGATTCAAGGCACTGGCAACACGAGTGTCAAAAGCTTTTTCAACTTTATCAAGCTGAACTTCTACCAGACCTTTGACGGCGGAGACATTACTCTTTACTTGGTCAATCTGACTGTTGGCGGCTTCAAGTTGTTCAACTGCAACTTTTTTACCTTTACTTTCAACATGTTGACCGGTCTTAACCAGCTCTTTGAAGTACTCGCCGCCCTCGCTTCCGACCTTGGCATAAGCACCAAGTCCTGCCAGCCAGATCTTACGGGCGTAGGATTTAACCTCACTCAGGGTAGTGGTCTGGGCGTCGATTTTTTTCTTCAGGATAACTTTGGCCATGGTGCACCTCACGCAGAATAGGGTGGAGGAACGGCCCACAGGAGTTGAGGGCTTGGGCACAAAGTAGGCTGTAAAATTAGAATCGGCACCCTAAGAACAGACGGATCACACCAAGGCTTTATCCAGGGCTTTCTCGATTTCGGACTTGATGGTGCCACTCATGGCCGACATCAACAGGCCCAGTTCCACATCGATGCGCAACGAATCTTCAGTGACTAATACCGCGCCCTTAACCCCCGAACGCTTGAGGTTCAAGGTATCGCCGGACCATGACGGCTCCAGGCCATATTGCTCTTTGAGTTTGAGCGCCAACTTGTCGGCCTTTGCCCGCGCGCCTTCTTTACCCAGGGAATGTGCGCGCTCAACGGTTATACGGGCCATTGCAATGACTCCTCTTTATAGGGACGTGAATACCTTCGATGCGGCAAAAGGTCTCGGTGACCACCCATCTTACCTGCAGCCTTGCCAAGACAAAGCAGGCCTTGGGGATTATCATGTCCCGCATTCTCTTTTGGTGACAGCGATATGACTGATCAGCGCAAAGGCAGCGATGCCGAACCCACCACTCACTTCGGCTTCAAGAACGTCCCGGAAAGCCAGAAAGCGGAAAAAGTCGCTGAGGTGTTCCACTCCGTGGCGGCCAAGTACGACCTGATGAACGATGTGCTGTCGGGCGGCATGCACCGCCTGTGGAAGCGCTTCACCATCGAGTTGTCGGGTGTTCGCCCTGGCAACCGTGTGCTGGACATCGCCGGCGGCACAGGTGACCTGGCGGCCAAGTTTTCCAAGCTGGTTGGCCCGACTGGCCAAGTAGTATTGGCCGACATCAACAGTTCGATGCTCAAGGTCGGTCGCGATCGCCTGCTGGATAAAGGCGTGGCCGGCAATATCGAGTTCGTCCAGGCCGACGCCGAAAAGCTGCCGTTCCCGGACAACCACTTCGACTGCGTGACCATCGCCTTCGGCTTGCGCAACGTCACCCACAAGGAAGACGCGATCCGCTCGATGCTGCGCGTGCTCAAGCCGGGTGGTCGCCTGTTGGTGCTGGAGTTCTCCAAGCCGACCAACGCGGTGATGTCCAAGGTCTACGACACGTACTCGTTTGCCTTCATGCCACTGGTAGGCAAACTGGTGCTCAACGACCCGGACAGCTATCGCTACCTGGCCGAATCGATCCGCATGCACCCCGACCAGGAAACCCTGAAGTCGATGATGGTAGAAGCCGGTTTCGACCGCGTGACCTACCACAACATGACCTCGGGTATCGTCGCCCTGCACCGCGGCATCAAGCCCTGATGCTGCTCGCCAGCCTTCTCGCCAGCGTTGAACACGGTCTCAACCGTGTGCTGCGCCTGGACAGCACCGCCCTGGCGCGGCTTGCGCACCTCAACGGCAAGGTGATTGCCGTCGACTGCCGCAGCCCTGCCTTGCAGCTGTTTATCCTGCCCAGCGATGAAGGCCTGATGCTCGCGGCCCAATGGGCCGCCGACGCCGATTGCACCCTGCGTGCGCCGGCGTCGAGCTTGTTGCACCTGGCCCTGAGCCGCAACAAGACCGCCATCCTGCACAGCGCCGAAGTGGAGCTGGAAGGCGACAGCTCGGTGCTGATGGACCTGGCTGCCGTGCTGCAGGACCTGGAACTGGACTGGGAATACGAGCTGTCACGCTGGATCGGCCCCGTTGCCACCCAGTTGATCAGCGGGCACCTGCGCAGCCGTTCGCGCTGGTACCAGCAGGGGTTTGCCAGCCTCAACCAGAACCTCGCCGAATACCTGAGCGAAGAATCGCGCACCCTGGTCGGAGAGCGGGAAGCGCAAGCGCGCTTCCGTGAACTCGACAAGGCCAAAATCGACCTGGAACGCCTAGAGGCCCGCTTCGAGCGCCTGAGCCGTTCCCTTGATCCAAGCGATAACGCATGAAGCTGCTCGCCGTCCGCCGTTTGTTTCGTATCCAGCGCGTCGTAATCCGCTACCAACTCGATGACCTGCTGTTCGCCCTGCCCCTGCCGTGGTTCCTACTCGCGGTGCGCTATGTGCTGCCGTGGCGCTGGTTGCCGCGCAAGAAGCTGGAGCTGAGCCGTGGCGCACGCCTGCGCCTGGCGTTGCAGGACCTGGGGCCAATCTTCATCAAGTTCGGGCAGATCCTCTCGACCCGCCGCGACTTGCTGCCTGAAGACATCGCCGACGAGCTGATGCTGCTGCAGGACCGCGTGCCGCCGTTCGACTCCCAACAATCGATGGCGCTGATCGAAGAACAATTGGGCAAGAAAATCAGCGAAGTCTTCAGCCGCTTCGACGTTGAGCCCCTAGCGTCGGCCTCTGTGGCCCAGGTCCACGCGGCACAACTCAAGACCGGCGAAGAAGTGGTGGTGAAGGTGATTCGCCCGGGTCTCAAGCCGATCATCGGCCAGGACCTGGCATGGCTGTTTATCCTCGCCCGTGCCGCCGAGCGTTTCTCGGCCGATGCGCGGCTGCTGCACCCGGTGGACGTGGTCGCCGACTACGAAAAGACCATCTACGACGAACTCGACCTGCTGCGCGAAGCCGCCAACGCCAGCCAGCTCAAGCGCAACTTTGAAGGCTCGCCGCTGCTGTACGTACCCCAAGTTTACTGGGACTGGTGCCGCCCCAAAGTGCTGGTGATGGAGCGCATCTACGGCGTGCAGGTCACCGACCTCGCGACCCTGGCCGACCAGCGCACCGACATGAAGATGCTCGCCGAGCGAGGCGTGGAGATCTTCTTCACCCAGGTGTTCCGCGACAGTTTCTTCCACGCCGACATGCACCCCGGCAACATCTTTGTCAGCACCGTGAACCCGTGGAGCCCGCAGTACATTGCGATCGACTGCGGCATCGTCGGCAGCCTGACCCCGGAAGACCAGGACTACCTGGCCCGCAACCTGTTCGCCTTCTTCAAGCGCGACTATCGCCGTGTGGCGCAGTTGCACATTGATTCAGGCTGGGTGCCGGCGGAAACCAAGCTCAACGAATTCGAAGCGGCGATCCGTACCGTGTGCGAGCCGATCTTTGAAAAACCGTTAAAAGATATTTCCTTCGGCCAGGTGCTGATGCGCCTGTTTCAGACCGCGCGACGCTTCAACATGGAAGTGCAGCCACAGCTGGTATTGCTGCAAAAAACCCTGTTGAACATCGAAGGACTGGGCCGCCAGCTGTACCCGGACCTGGACCTGTGGAACACCGCCCAGCCGTTCCTCGAACGCTGGATGCGCGAACGCATGAGCCCGAAAACCGTGCTGGGCAACCTGCATAGCCAGATGGAACAACTGCCGCACCTGGCCAACATGACCCGCGACCTGCTGGAGCGCATGTCCCAGCCCCACGCCAAGGACCCGGCGCCGCCCTGGAAGCAGCGCAAGGACGACTGGTTTCTGCGCCTGCTGGGTGCTGCGCACCTGGTCGGCGGGGTGATGCTGGCCATCGGTGGCCCGCTGAACCAACTGGGCCACTGGCCGGCTGGCATCATGGTCGCGGTGGGTGTTTATCTGATCGTGCGTCGATAGCCAATCCGGTTATACACTGTCGCAAATTGCCGGAGCCGAACATGAAAGACTGGCTGGACGAGATCAAATGGGACAGTGACGGCCTGGTGCCGGCCATTGCCCAGGACTACAAGACCGGGCGCGTGCTGATGATGGCCTGGATGAACCGCGAGGCCCTGAGCCTCACCGCCACTGAGCAGCGCGCCATCTATTGGTCACGCTCGCGTGGCAAACTGTGGCGCAAGGGCGAAGAGTCCGGGCACGTGCAGACCCTGCACGAGATGCGCATCGACTGCGACGCCGACGTGGTGATCCTCAAGGTCGAGCAGATCGGCGACATCGCCTGCCACACCGGCCGTCACAGCTGCTTCTATCGCGTGTTCGAGAACGGCGAATGGAAAGTTGTGGAGCCGGTGCTCAAAGACCCGCACGCCATCTACTCGGCAGGACACTAGACATGAGCGATACCCTGAACCGCGTGGCCCAGGTGCTGGAAGACCGCAAAGGCGCGGATGCCGACAGTTCCTACGTCGCCAGCCTGTACCACAAGGGTTTGAACAAGATCCTGGAGAAACTCGGCGAAGAATCCGTCGAGACCATCATTGCGGCCAAGGACGCGCAAATCAGCGGTGATTACAGCGATGTAATCTACGAGACCGCTGACTTGTGGTTCCATAGCCTGGTCATGCTCGCCCAACTGGGGCAGCATCCGCAGGCTGTGCTGGATGAACTGGACCGACGCTTCGGCTTGTCCGGGCATGCCGAGAAAGCCTCGCGCCCGTCGGCCTGAATAACCAAGACTAGAGGATTTGCAGCATGGGCATTTTTGACTGGAAACACTGGATCGTCATTCTGGTGGTGGTGGTACTGGTGTTCGGCACCAAGAAACTCAAGAACCTGGGCACCGACGTGGGCGAATCGATCAAGGGCTTCCGTAAAGCCATGAACGACGATGAGAAAC
Source organism: Pseudomonas sp. MYb541 (assembly GCF_037479595.1). Taxonomy (NCBI): domain Bacteria; kingdom Pseudomonadati; phylum Pseudomonadota; class Gammaproteobacteria; order Pseudomonadales; family Pseudomonadaceae; genus Pseudomonas; species Pseudomonas sp. MYb541. The sequence goes on from NZ_JBBGYS010000007.1 coordinate 121,101, forward strand.
CGGCCGACCCGGCTGTAAATCCGGTGCCTCCGGCGCAGCCTGTGCACCCGCAGGCCACCCAGCCGATCACCGAGCGCCGTACGTTCGACGTTCAGGCTGAGAAAGTCGAAGAGCCGACCCGCAAAGACTCGTGAGCACTGACTAATGTTTGGTATCAGCTTCTCTGAACTGCTGCTTGTCGGCCTCGTAGCCTTGCTGGTACTGGGGCCGGAACGCCTGCCCGGTGCAGCACGTACGGCCGGCCTGTGGATCGGGCGCCTGAAACGCAGTTTCAACGCCATCAAACAGGAAGTTGAACGGGAAATCGGCGCCGACGAGATCCGCCGGCAACTGCACAACGAGCACATCCTTTCGTTGGAACAGGAAGCCCGCAAGATTCTGTCACCGGTGCAGGAGCCCGCCAAACCGGCAGAGCCTGTGGCCCAAAACAGCATCGCGCCTGTTGCCGAAGCCGCCCCCGTGGCACCGATCGCGCCCACCGAGCCTGCGCCGACGCCCACCGCGTCGCCCGCGCCCCATGACCCTACATTGCCGCCGCGAGCCCCATGAGCGCTGATAAACCGGAAAACGACCAGCATATGCCGCTGGTCTCGCACCTCACCGAGCTGCGTACCCGCCTGCTGCGTTGCGTAGCGGCCATCTTCATCATCTTTGCCGGGTTGTTCGCCTTTACCCAGCAGATCTACACCTTCGTCTCCACGCCGCTGCGCCAGTACCTGCCGGCCGGTGCGACGATGATCGCCACCGACGTGTCGTCGCCGTTCCTCACGCCGCTGAAGCTGACCATGATGGTGTCGCTGTTCCTGGCGATCCCGGTGATCCTGCACCAGATCTGGGGCTTTATCGCGCCGGGCCTGTACAAGCATGAGAAGCGCATCGCCGTGCCGCTGCTGGTGTCGAGCATCCTGCTGTTCTACACCGGCATGGCATTCGCCTACTTCCTGGTGTTCCCGCTGATCTTCAAATTCTTCGCCGCCGCCACCCCGGCCGGCGTGGAAATGATGACCGACATCACCAGCTACCTCGACTTTGTGATGACGCTGTTCTTCGCCTTCGGCGTGGCCTTCGAAATCCCGGTGGCCGTGGTGCTGCTGGTATGGATCGGCGTGGTCAACGTGGCGTACCTGAAGAAGATCCGCCCGTACGTGATCATCGGCTGCTTCGTGGTCGGCATGATCCTTACGCCACCGGACATCTTCTCCCAGACCCTGCTGGCCGTGCCGATGTGGATGCTGTTCGAAATCGGCATCCTGTTCAGCGGTTTGATCAGCAAGCGCGGCGAACACCCGGATGACCAGCCCGACGACGACCAGCCGCCAGCGACCCAGCCGTGAACCTGCTGCTCCTTGAAGAGGCCGACTTCATCGCGGCCGACCGTGTGGTGCTGCGTGATCGACGCCTGGTGCACATGCAGGAAGTCCACCGCGCCGCCGTCGGCGACAGCCTGCGTGTTGGCCGCATCAGTGGACGGATGGGCAATGCGCAACTGCTGCGCCTGGAAGCCACCGAAGCCGAGCTGCAAGTCAGCTTCGACCAGCCGCCACCGGCCAAGCTGCCACTGACCCTGCTGCTGGCCCTGCCACGCCCGAAGATGCTGCGTCGAGTGTTGCAGACCGTGGCCGCCATGGGCGTGCCCAAGGTGGTGCTGCTCAACAGCTACCGCGTCGAAAAGAGCTTCTGGCAAACCCCGTTCCTGGAACCCGAAGCGATTCGCGAGCAATTGATCCTCGGCCTGGAACAGGCGCGGGACACGGTGTTGCCCGAGATCATTATCGAAAAACGCTTCAAACCCTTCGTCGAAGACCGCCTGCCGGCACTGGTTGAAGGCACCCTGGGCCTGGTCGGTCATCCTGGCGACTATCCAGACTGCCCCCGCGGCCTCGACGAGCCAGTGACCCTGGCGATTGGTCCCGAGGGCGGCTGGATTCCCTACGAAGTGGACCTGCTGGCCAAGGCCGGCTTGCAGCCGGTACAACTCGGCGCCCGCATCCTGCGCGTCGAAACCGCCGTCACCGCCCTGCTCGCCCGCTTGTTCTAACCCCGCTTACTCCGGACGGATGGGCTTTTTGTGGTGAGCGGGCTTGCCCCGCGCTGGGTGGCGGAGCCGCCCTAAACCCAGGCATCGCGGTCTTGCTGATACACTGCGGCGTCCTTGTTGGGGCCGCTGCGCAGCCCAGCGCGGGGCAAGCCCGCTCACCACAAAAAGCCTCTCCGACATTCGACCTTGTTGCTACAGAACTCACCTACGCTGCCGATAAGCTCTTAATAAGTCCAAGCCTTGTTCCAGGGGAGTTCGCAGCATGTATCGTTGGTTAGCCGAAAAGCTGGGGAATGTCAGCGTCAAAACCAAACTCGGCGTGGGCTTCGGCCTGGTATTGCTGCTCACGTTGATGATCACCTTCACCGGCTGGACCGGCCTAGGCGACGTGATCAGTCGCGGTGACAAACTGGGCTATATCTCCAGCCTCAACGGCCTGACCAAGGACTTGCGCCTGGCGCGCCTGGACTTCGAAATGCGGCGCGGCGAACAAGGCACCGACGCGGTCAATAGCCTGATCGCCAAGCTGGACAGTGGCCTCAAAACCGCCGCCGACCTGATCGAGCAACCCGGCGACAAGGCCCTTGTGGAACAGCAACAAGACGCCTTGAACCAATACAAAAAGGCCTTTGCCGCCATGGTCCAGGCCGGGCTCAAACGCGAAGGTGCGCGCAGCAAACTGGGCGACACCGCCGACAACGCCGTGGCGAAGGTCAGCGAGGTCGAGAAAAGCCTGCTGCAAGGTGACAGCGTCACGCAGTTCAACAGCGTGGTCGACCTGAGCAAACTGATTCAGCAAGCGCGCTTCCAAGTGCGCGGCTATACCTACAGCGCCAAAGTCGAGGCTGAACAACCGGCCCTCGACGCCATTGATAACGCGGTGAAGAAAATCACCGAGCTGGAAGGCCAACTGCCCGCGCAGTACCAGGCCAATCTGCAGGAGGCCAGCACCTCGTTGCAAGCCTACCGCGCGGCCGTCAGCCAGTACCGTGACTCCCAGACCGCTGCCGCCGAGGCGTTGAAAATCATGAGCGCCCAGGGCGACATCCTGCAAGCTCACAGCGAAAAACTCACCACCTCGCAAACGGTGGTGCGCGACACCGACGCCGCGCAGGCCAAACAACTCTTGCTGCTGGCGACCGTGCTGGCGCTGATCTTCGGCCTGGTGGCCGCCTGGGCGATCACGCGCCAGATCGTCATCCCGCTGAACCAGACCCTCAAGGTGGCCGAGCGCGTCGCCTCCGGCGACCTGAGCCACAACCTGACCTCCACACGCCAGGACGAACTGGGCCAACTGCAACGGGCCATGCAAAGCATGACCGTCGGCCTGCGCGAGCTGATAGGCGGTATCAGCGACGGCGTCACTCAGATCGCCAGCGCTGCCGAGCAATTGTCGGCCGTGACCGAACAGACCAGCGCCGGGGTCAATAGCCAGAAGGTCGAGACCGACCAGGTCGCCACCGCCATGAACGAAATGGCCGCCACTGTGCAGGAAGTCGCGCGCAACGCCGAGGAAGCCTCTGAAGCCGCCGTAGCGGCTGACCAACAGGCCCGAGAAGGCGACAAGGTCGTCGGCGAAGCCATCGCCCAGATCGAACGCCTGGCCACCGAGGTGGGTAACTCCACGGTCGCCATGGGCGACCTGAAGCGCGAAAGCGACAAGATCGGCAGCGTGCTCGATGTGATCAAGTCCGTAGCCCAGCAAACCAACTTGCTGGCCCTCAACGCCGCGATTGAAGCTGCGCGCGCCGGGGAAGCCGGGCGTGGCTTCGCCGTGGTGGCGGACGAGGTGCGTAGCCTGGCCCAACGCACGCAGAAGTCCACCGAAGAGATCGAAGAGCTGATCGTCGGCCTGCAAAGCGGCACCCAGCAAGTAGCGACCATCATGGACAACAGCCGCGGCCTGACCGACAGCAGCGTCGAACTGACCCGTCGTGCCGGCAGCGCCCTGGCGAACATCACCCGCACGGTCTCGACCATCCAGGCGATGAACTCGCAGATCGCCACCGCCGCCGAGCAGCAAAGCGCGGTGGCTGAAGAGATCAACCGCAGCGTGTTGAACGTGCGTGATGTGTCGGAGCAGACCTCGTCAGCCAGTGAAGAAACCGCCGCGTCCAGTGCAGAACTGGCCCGCCTGGGGATTTATCTGCAAACGCTGGTGGGCCGCTTCCGGATCTGAGCCACACTTGATGAAACGTCCTACGTAGTGATCAGCCCAGCATTGTGCCGAATCGAATTAGCGTTTCATTAGTTGCGAAACGCTTCTTCAGATTCGGAGGTCACCATGTTTTCTCGGCTGACCCGCTTGCTGGTCAATGCCAGCGTCCGCCTCAAGCCCGCACAGGAACAGGCTATAAGACCTGACGCAGGAAGGCCTGGGCCCGTGGGTCCTTCGGCGCATCGAAGAACGCGGCCGGGGCAGCGTCTTCCAACAGTTTGCCATGGTCGAAGAACAGCACCCGGTCAGCCACTTCACGGGCAAAGCCCATTTCGTGGGTGACGCAGACCATGGTCATGCCTTCCAGGGCCAGGGTCTTCATCACGTCCAGCACTTCGCCGACCATTTCCGGGTCCAGCGCCGAGGTCGGCTCGTCGAACAGCATGACCTTGGGGTCCATCGCCAGAGCCCGGGCAATCGCGACGCGCTGCTGCTGCCCACCGGACAAGCGTGATGGAAACTCGTTGGCCTTCTGCGCAATTCCGACCTTTTCCAGCAACGCCAGGGCCTTGGCCTCGCGTTCCTTCTTGCTGCGCTTGCGCACGACTTTTTGCGCCAGGCACAGGTTTTCCAGCACCGTCATGTGGGGGAACAGGTTGAAATGCTGGAACACCATACCGACTTCGCGGCGATAGGCGTTCACGTCGGTTTTTGGATCAGCCAGTTGCAGGCCGTCGATGCTCACCGAACCCGAGTCGAATTCTTCCAGGCCATTGAGGCAGCGCAGGAAGGTGGACTTGCCGGAGCCGGACGGGCCAATCACCACCAGCACTTCGCCTTTGGCCACCTGAGTGCTCACGTTGTCGACCGCACGGACCACATGGCCACGGGTATCGAAGACTTTTACCAGATCGCGGACTTCAATCACTTTGCGCGAGCCTCCGCTCAAGCCGGCTGGCCATTTTCGACAGCGGCAGGTTGATCAGCAGGTACAGGCCTGCGACACAGAACAGAATTTCAAACGGCGAGAACGAGGTGGTGATCACTTCGCGGCCGCTTTTGAGCAGTTCGGTAATCGCAATCACCGAGACCAGCGAAGTGTCTTTTACCAGGCTGATAAATTGCCCGGCCAATGGCGGCAACACGCGCTTGAATGCTTGCGGCAGTACCACATGGCGCATCGACTGGCTCGCGCTCAGGCCCAAGGACCGCGCAGCTTCATTCTGGCCGCGGGTGATGGACTGCACACCAGCGCGCACGATTTCCGCTACATAGGCGCCGGTAAACAGCGAAAGCGCGGCGATCCCAGCAAATTCCCGGGACAGGTTGAGCACCGTGCCGATAAAGAAATAGAAAATGAAGATCTGCACCAATAGCGGCGTACCGCGCACCAGCTCGACGTAGATCGTCGACAGATCTCGCAAGGTCGGGTTGCTGGACAACCGGCACAAGCCAGTCGCCAAACCGATCGCCAGGCCCAGGATGCCCGACACCACCGACAGCCACAACGTGGTCCACAACCCCCACATCAGCGGGCCCAGCGCCCAATGGCGGGTCACGCCCACCACGTCGCCTTCGGCCACATCGTCGCCACGCGCCACTTGCAGGCTGTTGTCGGCAACGGTCAGCTTCTGCTCGGCGCCTGCGTCGTTGCGCAGGGTCACTTCGGCGACATCGCCTTTGCGTACCAACTCGACAACGGTGGAGATATCAGCGGCGCGCTGGGACGTTTCAGCCTGGTAGGCGAAGTACTGCGGCACGCGGTTCCAGCGCCACTCGTAGGACATCAACGAGGTGGCGTAGTACAAGGCGCCAGCCAGACCGACCAGCACGACCACCGTCAGCAGGTGCCAGGGCCATTGGGCTTTTTTCTGTTTCATTACTCAACATCCAAAAAAGTCTAAGGCAAGCCCGCTCACTACAAACCAGCCTTATTCCATGTCCTTGAGCCACTCGGAGCTCTTGAACCACTTGTCATGGATGCGATCGTAGGTGCCGTCGTTACGGATCTGGTGCAGGAAGTTGTTGATGAAGTTGATGCTGTCGTAGTCGCCTTTTTTCAGGCCGAACGCCAGGGGTTCGAAGGTGAAGGGTTCTTCGAGGTATACCAGCTTGCCGTTACCGACTTTCTTCTCGGCAACCACGTTGTACGGCGCGTCATACACAAAGGCATCGGCCTTGCCGTTGACCACGTCCAGCACGCCTTCCTGCTCGTTGTCGTAGCCGTGGTACTTGGCCTTGGAGATCAGCTTCTTTGCGACCATCTCACCGGTGGTGCCGAGCTTGGAGGTCAGGCGGTATTTCTCGTCGTTCAGGTCTTTGTAGGACTTGATTGTGCCTTCCAGTTCCTTGCGGATCAGCAGGGTCTGGCCGACCACGATGAAGGGTTCGCTGAAGTTCAGGCGCAGGTTGCGTTCCTGGGTCAGGGTCATGCCGCTGCCGATCATGTCGAACTTGTTGGTCAGCAGCGCCGGGATGATGCCGTCGTAGCCGGTGGAGATCGGTTCGAACTTGACGCCCATGGACTTGGCCATGGCCTTGAGGATGTCCACTTCGAAACCGATGATTTCGCCGCGCTTGTTGGTCATCTGGAACGGCATGTAGGTCGGGTCCATGCCGACTTTCAGCGTACCGCGCTTGACCGCATCATCGATGGCGCCGGCCTGGGCCGCATTGACCGCGACCAGCGCGGTGACGCCTAGCAGCAGCATCGAAAGATACTTTTTCATCATCAAGTCCCCTGAACGATTCTTATAAGGTCGGCGCGCAAACGGGCTGCACCATTTCGGGGTGCGATCCTAACCCACTCGTCTGCTGTCACAAAGGTTTCACGGCTATTTGTTATCGGCGTATGTCGGAAAAGCCCCACAACAGGACAGCAAAGGGCAGGCGTAGACACGTGCAGGGGCGATCGAAGCAACGGTTTGATGTGTAAGCAGTTATGACTTTCAGTCGATCTCTGCCAGCCAGGCGGTGTCTTTAAACCACTTATCGTGAAGATGATCGTAGGTGCCGTCCTGGGCAATCTGGTTGAGGAAATGGTTGATCCAATTGAGGCTGTCGAAATCACCCTTTTTCAAGCCAAACGCCAGGGGTTCAAACGTGAAAGGTTGCTCAAGCGCCAGTAGGGTGCCGTTCTCCGCGCGACTCAGGGCGATCAGGTTGTAGGGCGCGTCATGAATAAAAGCATCGGCCTTGCCTTGTACCACTTGGCGTACCCCTTCCTCCGGTGTTGAGAAACTGCTGACTCGGGCCGCCCCTAGAAACCGTCGCGCGGCCGCCTCGCCGGTAGTGCCTTCGGTAGCGGCGATCCGGTAGCTGGCGTCATCCAGGTCTTCCACACTGCTGACCTTGCCCGCCAGGCGTGGGTGCAACAACGCGGACTGGCCGACCACAATGAACGAGTCGCTGAAGTTCAGCTTGAGGTTGCGCTCTTGGGTGATGGTCATACCGCTGCCGATCAGGTCGAACTTCTTCGCCTGCAACCCCGCTACCAGTTCGGTGTAAGGCACCGCGACCAGCTCAAGCTCCACACCCAGCGCTTGGCTCATGACGTTGAGCAGGTCGATTTCAAAGCCGACGATGCGGCCCTGTTTGTCGGTCATTTCGAAGGGCACGTAGGTGGGCGTAGTGCCGACCTTCAGTACGCCGCGTCGAACGGCGTCGTCAATCGCGCCGGCCTGTGCCAACCCCGTGTGAATCAATGCAGCAGCGCTTAGCAGCAGTGCCAAACAATAGCCTTTGCTCATAAATACCCCTGTGGCAAGTCCAAATCCGGGGCGATGCTAACTCAGTCACAGGCACAGCAATACGCCTCGAACAAGGGTCTTTTGTTTCGAAAAAACAAGGGCTTGGCGTAAGGGAGGAGGAAGGGGGAAACGCTGTAGGACCAGCGCGTCGAACACCCCCGAGGAGAACCCTCGGGGGCGTCTGAATCAGGCCGGTTGGGCCTGGGACGACAACGGTTGCAGCGGCAGCAACGGCGCGTGCGGATCAGCCTTGATCGAGTCACGCCAGGCGGCGAGCCACTCGGCATGGCCTTCGCTCCAGACGTGCTCATGCAGGCGCGCCAGGGCGACCGGGTCGCTCAGCAGGGCCAGGCGTTCGCCGTTGTTGAGGCCAGCGGGGCCGACTTTCAACGCATGACGCACACGTTCGGTACGCAGGTACTCGATCGGCTCGGCCTCACGGTGACGCGACGTCGCCAGGGCACAGGCAAGGGCGTTCTGCTGTGGGTCGACCACCGAACGCACGAAGCCGTCGTTCAGCGCGTGCCAACGGTTTTCGTGGGTGTACAACTCGGTCGACAGCAAGGCCTGTGGCGGATTGTATTCCTCGGGGATCAGGAACAGGCTCTCGTCGCGGGACTTGAGGCCCAGCCCGACACGGCTGGAGATCACCGAGACCGGGATCGACAGCATCAGCGAACCCACGATCGGCACCAACCACCACAGGAAGCTCGGGTTCAACCACACTACCAACAGGGCCCACAGGAAGCCCAGCACGGTTTGCGGACCGTGGCGCTTGACCGCTTCGCTCCATGGGGTGGAGTCGTCGTCACGCTGCGGTGAGTTCCAGGTTGCGGCCCAGCCGAGGAACGCGGCGAGCACGAAACGGGTGTGGAAAATCATCCGCACCGGCGCCAGCAGCATGGAGAACAGCATCTCCAGCAGCATCGACAAGGTCACCTTGAACTTGCCGCCGAACTCTTTCGCGCCCTTGGCCCAGATCAGGATGATGCTCAGCAGTTTCGGCAGGAACAGCAGCACGATGGTGGTAGAGAACAGCGCCACCGCCTTGTCCGGATGCCATTGCGGCCACAGCGGGTACAACTGGCGTGGTGCCATGAAGTACTGCGGCTCCATCAGGGTATTCACCGCCAGCAACGCCGTGGACAGCACCAGGAACAGGAACCACAACGGCGCCGACAGGTAGGACATCACACCGGTCAGGAACACCGCACGGTGCACCGGGTGCATGCCCTTGACCAGGAACAGGCGGAAGTTCATCAGGTTACCGTGGCACCAACGACGGTCACGCTTGAGTTCGTCCAACAGGTTCGGCGGCAGCTCTTCGTAGCTGCCCGGCAGGTCGTAGGCAATCCACACGCCCCAGCCGGCACGGCGCATCAGCGCAGCTTCAACGAAGTCGTGGGACAGAATGGAACCGGCGAACGCGCCTTTGCCCGGCAACGGCGCCAGGGCGCAGTGCTCGATGAACGGCTTCATGCGGATGATTGCGTTGTGACCCCAGTAGTGGGATTCACCCAGCTGCCAGAAGTGCAGGCCGGCGGTGAACAGCGGGCCATACACGCGGGTAGCGAACTGCTGCATGCGCGCATACAGGGTGTCCATGCCCGACGCACGCGGCGCGGTCTGGATGATCCCTGCATCCGGCGTGGCTTCCATCAAACGTACCAGGCTGGTCAGGCATTCGCCGCTCATCACGCTGTCCGCGTCGAGCACAACCATGTACTTGTAGTCACCGCCCCAGCGACGGCAGAAGTCGTCGAGGTTGCCGCTCTTGCGCTTTACGCGACGGCGGCGACGGCGATAGAAGATCTTGCCGAAACCACCGGCCTCGCGGCACACGTCGAGCCAGGCTTGCTGTTCGGCGATGCAGATATCGGCATCATTACTGTCGCTGAGCACGAAGAAATCGAAGCGATCCAGATCACCCGTGGCGGCGACCGACTCGAACGTGGCACGCAAACCGGCAAATACCCGAGGCACGTCTTCGTTGCAGATCGGCATCACCAACGCGGTACGGGCATCTTTCGGAATCGGCTCGTCACCGGCACTTTTACCGGAGATGCGGTATTTATCGTGGCCGGTCAGCAGTTCCAGGAAGCCCATCAACGCGGTCCAGAAACCGGCTGACACCCAGCAGAACAAGATCCCGAACATAATCAGGATGCTGGTTTGCAGGGCGTAAGGCAGTACCTGGGTAGCAGTTTGCAGCAGGGTCTGGTTACGGATTTCGTCGAAGTCGACCAGCGACCAACCCTGGTACGGCATGATGCCTTTCATGTACCAACCGGCAACGATGGTCTGGCCGAGCATCAGCACCAGCAGGATGTAACGACGGATCGAACCGACCGTACGCCAGCGCGCAGCCGGCAATACACGCTCATCCTTCGGCGGCGCCGGAGGATTGCTGCGCCCGGTGATACGGCGCCAGCCGCGCACCAGGATATTGGTGCGCCACGGCTCCGGCACCACGCGGGTACGACGGATCGGCGGCGTGGCCTTCAAGCACACGCGACCGGCGGCGTCGACCGCCAGCATTTCGGCGTCTTGCAGCTCTTCGGCGGTGTTGAGGGTCAACCGGCGGCCAACCGACGCCTGGGCGGCATCGACCGGCGCATCGAAGGTCGACGACGACAAGCGTTCGTGCAACTCGGTGAAGGATGTGCAACCCGCCAGTTCGGCGCGCTGCTCAGCGGTCATCGGTAGATGCGCCAGATACTCCTGCAGAGTTTCTGGCTGGACTTGAGAATTACTCATCGGCAGGCAACTGGTAGCTCCAGGTTTCGGTCAGGACTTGTTCGGTCTTGATCGGCTCCGGTGTGGCTGGGGCAGCTTCTGGCTGCTTGGCTTCCTTGTCTTTCGCGTCTTTCTTGGCCTGTTTCTCGTGCTGCTTGGCCAGGACCTTGTCAGCCTTGAGCACGTGGCTGGAATCCTGCTCAGGAGCCGGCGGCGGAACGTCCTGCACCAGCGCAGCGCGCATTTCGGTCGGCTTGCCTGCGTCCTTGATCTTCATGCGCAGGGTCAGGCGCCAGCCTTTCGTGTGTTCGTTGTAGCGCACACTGTTTTCAACCAGTTCGGCGTTGTCGCTGACGCTCACTTGGCTGCGCACCGGGGCATCCGACGGCAGGGCCTTGAGGGATGGGCCCTCGAAGTCCACCAGGTAGGCCACGCTGCCGTCAGGCTGGCGGATCAGGTTGGATTGCTTCACGTCACCGGTAGAACGTAGGGTTTGCTTGACCCACGCGCTGTCGCTCGGGTGCAGGGACTTTTCGTCCATGGTCCAGTGCAGGCGGTAGGAAACATCCAGTGGCTTGCCGACTTCAGGCAGCTCGGCCGGGCTCCAGAACGCAACGATGTTGTCGTTGGTTTCGTCGGCGGTTGGGATTTCCACCAGGTTGACGGTGCCTTTGCCCCAGTCGCCCTCAGGCTCGATCCAGGCGCTTGGGCGCTTGTCGTAGTTGTCGTCGAGGTCTTCGTAGTGGCTGAAGTCGCGACCGCGTTGCAGCAGGCCGAAACCTTTCGGGTTCTCTACGGTGAAGTTGCTGACCGACAGGTGTTTCGGGTTGTTCAGTGGGCGCCAGATCCACTCGCCGTTGCCGGCATGGATCGACAGACCGCTGGAGTCGTGCAGTTCACGACGGTAGTTCAGCACTTTGGAAGGCTGGTTCGCGCCGAACAGGTACATGCTGGTCAACGGGGCAACGCCCAGCTTGCTGACCTTGTCACGCAGGAACATCTGGGATTTCACGTCGACAATGGTGTCGGTGCCCGGACGCAGGATCAGGCGATAAGCGCCAGTAGCCCGCGGGGAATCCAGCAAGGCAAAGATCACCAATTGTTTCTCACCCGGCTTTGGACGCTCGATCCAGAACTCGGTGAACCGCGGGAACTCTTCCCCGGACGGCAATGCGGTGTCGATCGCCATGCCACGGGCAGACAGGCCATACGCCTGGCCCTTGCCGACCACGCGGAAGTAGCTCGCGCCCAGCATGGTCATGATTTCGTCTTGCTTGTCGGCCTTGTTGATCGGGTACAGCACACGGAAGCCGGCATAACCCAGCTGTTCGGTGGCTTTAGGATCAAACTTCACGTCGCCAAAATCGAAGCGCGTCGGGTCGTATTTGATTTCCTGGACGCTGTCGGCGGTGACTTCGTTGATTTTCACCGGTGTATCGAAGTGCATACCCTGGTGATAGAAGGACAGCTTGAACGGGGTGTTCTGATCGGCCCACTCGGCTTTTTCGTTGCGGAAACGAATCTTCTGGTAGTCCGCGAACTTCATTTCACGGAATTCGTTCGGCAGATTGCTGCGCGGAGCTTCGTATTTCTGCCCGGCCAGCTCTTTTGCCTTGGCCGACACATCATCCAGACTGAATGCCCACAGTTGACCCGCGCCGAACAGGCAAAACAGGGCGGAGCCCGTCACCAGTGCGTTTCGTAACCGTTTGGCAGACAATTTTGGTGCATTACAGGGACTAACAATCACGAGCAACCCTCGCCGAAAACAGATCAAAAAACCAACGGCCAGCTATCTATATGCCAGGTTGGCGAGCATTGTTCCGACTCCCCTGGGGCGAAATGATTCCCCATTGGCGATCGGACAAGTCTCTACTTAAGTCAAAAATGGACCAAACAACGCTGATCCCCGTAGCGCGCGATTATCTAGTAGCCCGCGATACAACGCATCAGGGATAACGAAGTATTTGTAGCGAAACCCTGCGTTTTTAGGCATTAAAAGTCGTTTTTAATACATTCACGTCTGCAAGAGGAAGGTCACAGGGCCATCATTGACCAAATGCACCTGCATATCGGCGCCAAAACGCCCTGACGCCACCTTGCCATGCAATTGTTGCGCTTGTAACAGCAAGTGATCAAAAAGCGCTGCTCCCAGGGCCGGCGGGGCCGCTGTGGAGAAGCTCGGCCGCAGCCCGCTCTTGGTATCGGCCGCCAGGGTGAACTGCGACACCAGCAGCAAACCGCCGTCGATATCCTTCAATGACAGGTTCATCTTGCCTTCGTCGTCACTGAACACCCGATAGTTCAACAGCTTGTGTAACAGCTTATCGGCACTCTCCGGCGTATCCGTAGGCTCGACGGCCACCAGCACCAGCAAACCCTGGTCGATGGCGCCGACGATTTCGCCCGCCACCTCGACGCGGGCGCCGCGCACCCGTTGCAGCAGGCCCTTCATGCTTCTTCAGGCGGCAGGTCGAGCAAGCGACGTGCCATTTCACTGGTCGCACGCACCAAGGCATCGGTGATGCCGGGTTCGGACGCCGCATGGCCGGCCTCGCGAATCACCTGCAACTCACTGTTGGGCCACGCCTGGTGCAACTCCCAAGCGTTATCCAAAGGGCAAATCATATCGTAGCGCCCGTGGATGATTACGCCAGGCAGATGGGCGATCTTGTGCATATCGCGGATCAGCTGGTTAGGCTCCAGAAACGAGTTGTTGGTGAAGTAGTGGCACTCGATCCGCGCGATGGACAGGGCGCGTTGCGGCTCGGAAAACCGCTCCACATGCTGTGGGCTCGGGCACAGGCCGAGCATGCGCCCTTCCCAGCCGGACCAGGCTTTGGCCGCGTGCATCTGGGCGATCTGATCGTTGCCGGTGAGGCGCTTGTGGTAGGCCGCGATCATGTCGTGGCGCTCTTCCGGCGGGATCGGCGCGAGGTAGTCCTGCCAGTAATCAGGGAACAGGCGGCTTGCCCCTTCCTGATAGAACCAGTGAATGTCCTGCGGACGTGCCAGGAAAATGCCGCGCACAATCAGGCCGAGCACCCGCTCCGGATGGGTTTGCGCGTAGGCCAGGGCCAGGGTCGAGCCCCAGGAGCCGCCGAACAGTACCCACTTGTCGATGCCCAGGTGCTCGCGGATGCGCTCTAGGTCGGCGACCAGGTCCCAGGTGGTGTTGTTTTCCAGGCTGGCGCGCGGGGTGGAGCGCCCGCAACCACGCTGGTCGAAAGTAACGATGCGGTACAGGTTCGGATCGAAATAGCAGCGGCTCTGGGCATCACAACCGGCACCAGGGCCACCATGGATGAAGACAACGGGCAAACCTTCGGGGGAGCCACTTTCGTCGACGTACAGCGTGTGGGTGTCATCGACAGCCAGATCGTGCCGGGCGTGGGGTTTGATCTGCGGGAACCAAGTCTGCATTGCGCGCTCCGTAAGGGGTCGGGTTCATCCCTGGGGGGACGTCTTTTATTTTGCCGTCTGGCACTATAAACCCGAATTGTGCAATGAGCATGTCCTAGAGCACTTAGACCTGTGTCAGCCCTTCGCCCCCTAGGTAATCCAGCAGGTAATCGTAGAGCCGGTCCACTTCCGGCACCTGCCGCCGCGCCCGCAGGCAGCCGTGCACCAGGCCTTTGCCGGGATACAGCACGGTGGCTACGCCCGCCGCTTGCAGGCGTTCAGCGTAAAGCATGCCGTCGTCGCGCAGCGGGTCGAACTGGGCCACGGCGATGAACGCCTTGGGCAAACCGCTGAAGTCTGCGGCCAGCAGCGGCATGGCGTAGGGCGACGGTTTGCCGCTGCCCTGCAGGTACAGCGCCAAGTAGCAGTCGGTGTCGGCGCTGCTGAGCAGGGGCGCGTCCATGCAGTCACCCCGCGATGGCAGGTCGGAGGGGCCGCCCAACCCCGGATAGATCAAGACCTGGGCTCGCGGCAACGGTTGCCCGTCGTCACGCAATCCCGTACACAATGCTGCCGCCAGGTTGCCGCCCGCACTGTCGCCCATGACCACCAAACGCTGCACGTCGATGGCATAGGGCGCCTGCCCCGCCTGGATTGCCTGCCACACGGCACGACAATCCTCGTAGGCGGCCGGGAACGGGTGTTCAGGCGCCAGCCGATAATCAATGGCGATCACCAAGACTTGCAAGGCCGTGGCCAGTTCGAAGCAGATGAAATCGTGGGAATCCAGGTCGCCGACCACCCAGCCGCCGCCGTGCATATAAAGGAGGCATGGCCAGCCGTCAGGAGGCATCGGCGCGGCCGGCAGATAACTGCGCACGCCTACGCCGGCCAAGGCGAAGTCCTCGACCTGCAAGCTTTCTGGTTTCGGCGGGGTAAACGCCTGGCACATGCGGTCGTAATTTTGACGTAAGCCTGCCAGCGAAGAGTCGTCGCTGGTGAAGGACTCCGTCTTCTCCACGAACGCTGCCAACTCAGGCGAAATAGGGTATCGACTCATTTCAAACTCGCCTGGACCGCCGTGGCACCGTCGCTGCCATCAAACGCCTTGACCCCAGCCAGCCAGCGCTGCAAATCCTCGGGATGGTAACGCAACCATTGCTTGGCCACATCCTGCGGCGACTTTCGCTCCATGATCGGCACCATCAACTGGCTTTCCTGGGCGGCGGTGAAGGTGAGGTTCTCCAACAAGCGATTGGCGTTGGGGCAGCGCTCGGCAAAATCCGGCGCGGTGACGGTGGAGACGGTGGCGCGGCCTTCGTCGGGGCCGAACACGTCTTCACTGCCGGTGAGGTACGCCATCTTCATATTGATGTTCATCGGGTGCGGGGTCCAACCGACGAACACTACAAACTCCTTGCGATTCACCGCCCGCTGCACCGCCGCCAGCATTCCGGCTTCACCGGAAGCCACCAGCTTGAAGCCGCCGAGGCCAAAGTGGTTGGTGTCGATCATTTTCTGGATATCGGTATTGGCGCCGCTGCCTGGCTCGATCCCATAGATCTTGCCGCCCAGCTTGTCCTTGAAGCGGGCGATGTCGGCGAAAGTCTTCAAGCCTGCGTCGGCCACGTATTGCGGCACGGCCAGTGTGGCCTGGGCGTCGGCGAGGCTGGGCGTATCGAACACCTTGACCTGCTTGGCCGCCAGGAACGGCGCGATGTTGTTGTCCATCGCCGGCTTCCAGTAACCGAGGAAAATATCCAGGCGCTTGTCGCGGATGCCGGCAAAGATGATCTGCTGCACGGCGCTGGTCTGTTTGCTGTCGTAGCCGAGGCCATTGAGCAACACGTCGGCCATACCGGAGGTGGCGACCACGTCAGTCCAGCTGACCACGCCCATGCGGATGTTCTTGCAGGAGGCCGGCTCAGCGGCCATGGCGTGTGCACTGAACAGTGCGGCGCCGATAAGGCTCAACAAGGTTTTTTGCATGGGGGGTGGTCTCACTTGGCTGTTGTTATTCCACAACCTTAACCAGTGGAGCCTGAGTCAACACGAACTGGGGCGACGGGCAGTTGCACTGGGGCGACTGTGCGGCCGTCATCGCGGGCAAGCCCGCTCCCACATTTTGACCGTGTGAACCCGGTTCATTGTGGGAGCTGGCTTGCCTGCGATAACTATTTCAGCCGTAACGCTGTTGCCCCCAGGCTAACAACCCGTCGAGCAATTGCTTGAGCACCACCCGCGTCGGCTCGGCCAGATCCGGTCGATAACGGAACGGTTCGAACTCTTCCATATAGGCGCTCTGGCACAACTCCAGCTGCACCGCATGGATATCCTGCGCCGGGTCACCGTAATGCCGGGTGATATGGCCGCCCTTGAAACGCCCGTTCAGCACATGGGTGTACTGCGGATGCGCCGCGCAAATGGCCTCCAGTTGGCTGGCCAGCTCCGGATCACAGGCGGCGCCATTGAAAGTGCCGAGGTTGAAGTCCGGCAGCTTGCCTTCGAACAGGTGCGGGATGACCGAACGGATCGAGTGCGCATCGAACAGCAAGGCGTAGCCGAACTCGGCCTTGAGCCGTGCCAGCTCTTCCTGCAGCGTGCGGTGATACGGGCCCCAGACCTTTTGCAGGTAGCTGGCACGTTCGGTCTCGCTGGGTTCCAGGCCTTCCTGGAACAACGGCACGCCGTCGAACAGCGTGGCCGGGTACAGGCCGGTGGTGGCGCCCGCGTACAGCGGCTTGTCGTCGGAGGGACGGTTAAGGTCGATGACGAAGCGCGAGTACTCGGCCGCCAAGGTGCTGGCGCCCAGTTCTTCGGCAAAGTCATACAATGCGGGGATGTGCCAGTCGGTGTCCGGCAGGCTTTGCGCCTCGGGGATCAACCCCGCCTCGACAGCAGGCGTCAGGCGCAGACCGGCGTGGGGCATGCTGATCAGCAGCGGCACACGGCCTTGTTTGAAGTTCAGAACCTTATCCACGAACAGCACTCCTCAAACAGTGACGTCGACGCCATGGCGTACGACGCGTTTATCCAACTCGCCGCCCAGCCAATAGGCCAGGTCGGCGGGACGATCGATCTGCCAGGCGACGAAGTCCGCCACCTTGCCGACTTCCAGGGAGCCGTGGGTGTCGCCCATGCCCAACGCAGTGGCGGCATGTTGCGTGGCGCCGGCCAGGGCTTCTTCCGGGGTCATGCGGAACAGAGTGCAGGCCATGTTCAGCATCAGGCGCACCGACAGCGCTGGCGAGGTGCCGGGGTTGAGGTCGCTGGCGATGGCGATCTTCACGCCGTGCTTGCGCAGGGCGTCCATCGGCGGCAACTGGGTTTCGCGCAGGAAGTAGAACGCGCCCGGCAGCAAGACCGCGACGGTGCCGGAAGCGGCCATGGCGATGGCGTCTTCTTCAGTCATGAACTCCAGGTGGTCCGCCGACAGCGCCTGGTAACGCGCGGCGAGGCTGGAGCCGTGCAGCGACGAGAGTTGCTCGGCATGCAGCTTCACCGGCAGGCCGAGTTGCTGGGCAACTTTGAACACGCGCTCCACCTGCTCGGTGGAAAACGCCAGGTATTCACAAAACGCATCCACCGCGTCCACCAGCCCTTCCGCCGCCAAGGCTGGCAGCATTTCGGCGCAGATGTGCTCGATGTAGTCGTCGGCGCGGTCCTTGTATTCCGGCGGCAACGCGTGGGCCGCCAGGCACGTGGCGCGCACGCTGACCGGCAGTGCTTCACCGAGACGACGGGCTACGCGCAGCATTTTGCGTTCATTGGCCAGGTCCAGGCCGTAGCCGGACTTGATCTCTACGGTGGTCACGCCGTCCCGTAGCAGACTGCGCAGGCGCTTTTCAGCGCTGGCAAACAGTTCATCTTCCGTCGCCGCACGGGTGGCACGCACAGTGCTGGCAATACCGCCGCCCTTGGCCGCGATCTCGGCGTAGCTCACGCCTTCGAGGCGTTGCTCGAACTCGCCGCTGCGGTTACCGCCAAACACCGTATGGGTGTGGCAGTCGATCAGGCCGGGGGTCACCCACGCGCCTTGCAGGTCATGCACCTGGGCGTAATCCGCCGTGGGTGCCTGGCTGCGGGGGCCGATCCACTCGATGAGCGAACCGACGGTCACCATGGCGGCATCCTCGATGATCGAGTATTTGCCCTGTGCCATGGTTGCGACGTGACAGTGTTGCCAAAGCGTTTTCATCAACGCCTCCCTAGATTAACGATGAGACAAAGCCGGATCGTAATGGACCTTGGCCGCTTGCCCGGCAGCGGGCTTGACCCACAGCAGGTAAGCCACCACCAGCAGCACGATCCACACAGCACCGACCAGCAAAGCGGCCTGGGTGTCCGGGAAGTAACCCAGCACGCCAAACACGAACAGCATGAATACAATGGCGGCCGCCGGCGCATAGGGCCAGAACGGCACGGGGAATTTCAGTTCGGCCACCTGCTCTTTAGTCATCGAACGGCGCATGGCGACCTGGGTGAACAGGATCATCAGCCACACCCACACGGTGGCGAAGGTGGCAATCGAGGCGATCAGCAGGAACACGTTTTCCGGGATCAGGTAGTTGAGCACTACGCCGCCGAGCAGCGCTGCGCCCATCACCAGCACGGTCATCCACGGCACGCCGTGCTTGGACAATTGCGCGAAGCCCTTGGGCGCCTGCCCTTGCTGGGCCAAGCCGTACATCATGCGGCCAG
Source organism: Pseudomonas sp. MYb541 (assembly GCF_037479595.1). Classification (NCBI taxonomy): domain Bacteria; kingdom Pseudomonadati; phylum Pseudomonadota; class Gammaproteobacteria; order Pseudomonadales; family Pseudomonadaceae; genus Pseudomonas; species Pseudomonas sp. MYb541. The sequence continues at coordinate 139,885 of NZ_JBBGYS010000007.1, forward strand.
CGCCGAAGATGTCGCTGTTGATGGCCGAAACGGCCGCCGAGATCACCACGATATTGAGAATGGTCGCCGCCGAGCCGATGCCCAAGTTGCTAAAGATCTGCACAAACGGGCTGCCTTGGCTGCCGATCTGCGGCCATGGATAGATGGCCATCAGCACAAACAAAGTCAGTACGTAGAACAGCAGGATACGCAGCGGCACCGCGTTGATCGCCTTGGGGATCACGCGTTGCGGGTCCTTGGCTTCGCCGGCGGTGATGCCAATGATTTCGATGCCGCCAAAGGCAAACATCACCACTGCGAACGAGGCGATCAGGCCGCCGACGCCATTAGGCATGAAGCCGCCGTGGGCCCACAGGTTGCTAAGGCCGCTGGCCTGGGTTTCACCGGCAGAATGAATACCGAACAGCATGATGCCGAAACCGCCGAGGATCATCGCCACGATGGCGCCTACCTTGAGCAGCGACAGCCAGAACTCCATTTCGCCAAACACTTTGACGTTGCACAGGTTCAGGCCGCCGATCAAAAACACAATGCCGAGCACCCAGACCCAACGCGCGACTTCGGGAAACCAGAAGCCCATGTAGATACCGAAGGCGGTCACATCAGCCAGGCAGACGATGATCATTTCAAACGCGTAGGTCCACCCGAGGATAAACCCGGCCATGGGGCCCAGGTAGGTGCTGGCGTACTGGCCAAAAGAACCAGCCACCGGGTTGTGCACAGCCATTTCGCCGAGGGCACGCATCACCATGAACACGGCGGCGCCGCCGATCAGGTAGGCCAGCAGCACGGCGGGGCCGGCCATCTGGATGGCGGAGGCAGAGCCATAGAACAGCCCGGTGCCGATCGCAGAACCGAGTGCCATGAAGCGAATATGTCGGGCGCTGAGCCCGCGTTTCAAACCTTTCTCTTGCTGGTGCATTTCTCTTCCCTAGTTATTTTTATCCCGAGAAAAATCCGAATCTGTCACCTGACAACTGTAGTGAGCGGGCTTGCCCCGCGCTGGGCTGCGAAGCGGCCCTGAAGTTGCCACCGCATTTCTTCAGGCGGAACGCGGCGGCAGGTTTTGGGGCTGCTGCGCAGCCCAGCGCGGGGCAAGCCCGCTCACTACAGAATGTTGCGGTTACAGGCTCGGCAGCAACTTGGCCGGCACCAGCTCATTCAGGCAGCGGCTGGCCAACAGCTCGCTGGCGGCGTTGATGTCCGGTGCGAAGAAACGGTCCTTCTCATAGAACGCCACTTTGTCACGCAGAATCCCACGTGCCTTTTCAAGCGCAGGCGAAGTTTTCAGGCCGTCGCGCAGGTCCAGGCCCTGGCACGCGGCCAGCCATTCCACGGCGAGAACGCCACGGGTGTTTTCAGCCATTTCCCACAGGCGCTTGCCCGCAGCCGGGGCCATGGACACATGGTCTTCCTGGTTGGCCGAGGTCGGCAGGCTGTCGACACTATGGGGATGGGCCAGCGCCTTGTTTTCGCTGGCGAGCGCGGCGGCGGTCACTTGGGCGATCATGAAGCCGGAGTTCACGCCACCATTGCCCACCAGGAACGGCGGCAGTTGCGACATGTGCTTATCCATCATCAGCGAGATGCGGCGCTCGCTGAGGGAACCGATTTCAGCGATGGCCAGCGCCATGTTGTCGGCGGCCATGGCCACCGGTTCGGCGTGGAAGTTACCACCGGAAATCACGTCACCTTCGGCGGCAAAGACCAGCGGGTTATCCGACACGGCGTTGGCCTCTACCACCAGCACCTCGGCGGCCTGGCGGAACTGGGTCAGGCACGCGCCCATGACTTGCGGCTGGCAACGCAGGGAGTATGGGTCCTGCACCTTGTCGCAGTTCTGGTGCGACTGGGACACCTGACTGCTTTCACCCAGCAGGTGACGATAGGCCGCTGCCGAATCGATCTGCCCACGCTGGCCGCGTGCGGCATGAATGCGTGCGTCGAAGGGTGAGCGCGAACCCAGCACCGCTTCCACGGTGAGTGCGCCACACGCCAGGGCGCCGGCGAACAGGTCTTCACCTTCGAACAGGCCACGCAGGGCGTACGCGCTGGACACCTGGGTGCCGTTGAGCAGCGCCAGGCCTTCTTTGGCTGCGAGGGTCAACGGCGTGAGGCCGGCGACCTTCAGCGCTTCGGTGGCTTCCAGCCATTCGCCCTTGTAGCGTGCCTTGCCTTCGCCCAGCAGCACCAACGACATGTGCGCCAAGGGCGCCAGGTCGCCGGAGGCACCGACCGAGCCCTTCAACGGAATATGCGGGTACACCTCGGCGTTGATCAGCGCGATCAGCGCGTCGATCACCTGGCGGCGGATCCCGGAGAACCCACGACTGAGGCTGTTGACCTTGAGCACCATGACCAGCCGCACCAGCGCATCGCTGATCGGCTCACCTACACCGGCAGCATGGGACAGCACCAGGGAACGCTGGAGGTTTTCCAGGTCTTCGCTGGCGATGCGGGTCGAGGCCAACAGGCCGAAACCGGTGTTGATGCCATAGGCGGTGCGGTTCTCGGCGAGAATCTGCTCCACGCAGGCGACACTGGCTTCGATCTGCGCCGTGGCGCTGTCATCCAGACTGAGGGTTACCGGCTGCTGGTAGATGGCTCGCAGTTGGGCAAGGCTCAGTTGGCCTGGAATCAGGTTTAGCGCAGTCACATTCATACTCCTTTTGAATTGTTCTTTTGAATAAGTCTTCAGTGGAAATTCGGTAAGTCGGTGTCTTTGAGCAGCTGGGCGGTGGCCGCAATGTCCGGCGCCAGCCAGCGATCCTGCTCGTAGGCCGGCACTACTTCACGCAGCAAGCGCCAGGCGCGGCCGGTGCCGGCGCCAAAGCGTTGTTCTTTGAGAAACTCGAACGCCTGGGCCGCCAGCAAGTACTCGATGGCGAGGATCTGCGTCACGTTGGCCAACACCTGGTGCAGCTTGAGCGCGGCATTGGTGCCCATGCTCAGGTGGTCTTCCTGCAGGCCCGAGGTGACGAAGTTGTCGAGCACCGCCGGTTGCGCCAACTGGCGGTTTTGCCCACACAGCGAGGCGGCGACGTACTGCACGATCATCATCCCGGAGTTGACCCCGGGGTTGCTCACCAGGAACGCCGGCAAGCCGCTGACGTGCGGGTTGATCAGGCGATCCAGGCGACGTTCGGCCACCGAGCCGATTTCGGCCATGGCAATCGCGAGCATGTCCGCCGCCAATGCCACGGATTGTCCGTGGGGGTTGGCCTGGGACACTACGCGGTAATTGTCTGGCGTACCGAGTACCAGCGGGTTATCGGTGGCGCTGTTGAGTTCGGTCTCGATCTGGCGGGTGGCGTGTTCTACCTGGTCGCGAGCCGCGCCATGGATCTGCGGGATCGAGCGAATGCTTAACGCATCCTGTGTGCGAATGCCCTTGCTGCTGGCGATCACTTCGCTGCCATCAAGCAGGGCGCGCAGGTTGATACCCACTTGCTGCATGCCGGGGTGCGGCTTGAGGGCGATGATCTCTTCGTCAAACGCGTCGATCTGGCCGCGCTGGGCTTCGAAACTCATGGCTCCAATCACGTCGGCCCATTGCAGCAGGTGATGCGCATCGGCCAGGGCCAGGCAGCTCAGGCCGGTCATGCACGGCGTGCCGTTGACCAGGCACAGCCCGTCCTTGGCGCCGAGCACTACCGGGTGCAAACCTTCAGCGCTTAAGGCCTCTTGAGCCGGAACGATGCGGCCTCGGTAACTCACATTGCCCACGCCCAACAAGGCCACGCCCACATGGGCCATATGGGTCAGGTAACCCACCGAACCCTGGGACGGCACTTGCGGTGTGATGCCGTGGTTGAGCAGCGCCAGCAACGAATGCACCACCTGCGGATGCAGGCCGGATTTGCCGTGGCTGTAGTTGATGATCGCCGCGCAGATGATCGCGCGGGTCTGCTCGTCGCTCAGCGCCGGGCCGACGCCGCAGGCATGGCTCAGCAAGGTGTTGCGCGACAGTTGGCTGAGTTGTTCGCCCTTGAGCGACACATTGCACAGCGCACCCAGGCCGGTGTTCACGCCATACGCGCGCTCACCGCTGGTGACGATGCGTTGCACGATGGCCTGGGCATTGTCGATGCGCGCCCAGGCCTGGCCCGAGAGTTCAAGCACCGCGCCGTGGCGGGCCACGGCGACAACGTCCTGCCAGCGCAGCGGGGCGTTGGCGATGATGATTTTTGTTGGCTGGGACATCTTCATACCTTCTTCAATTCTTGTGCAGCCTTGCCGGCCTCATCGCGGGCAAGCCCGGCTCCCACATTTGAGCTGTGTGAACTCGATCAAATGTGGGAGCTGGCTTGTCGAATCGTCGCACCGCTGCGATAGCGCCAGCCGGTTCACCACATAATCCGGGTCAGACCACCGCCGCCCGCCGCTGAACAAACCGATCCACATATTCATCCGCCGGCGAATGCAGGATCTCCCGAGGGGTGCCGACTTGGATCAGCTTGCCATCCTTGAGGATCGCAATGCGGTTGCCGATGCGCACGGCCTCGTCGAGGTCGTGGGTGATGAACACGATGGTTTTGTGCAGGGTCTTTTGCAGCTCCAGCAACTGGTCCTGCATCTCGGCGCGGATCAGTGGGTCGAGAGCACTGAAAGCCTCGTCCATCAGGATGATGTCGGTGTCCGCCGCCAAGGCACGGGCCAGGCCGACGCGCTGGCGCATGCCACCGGAGAGCTGGTGCGGGTATTTGTTTTCGTAGCCCTTGAGGCCCACGGTTTCGATCCAGTGCAGGGCGCGTTCGGCGCAGACCTGCTTGGTTTCGCCACGTACCTTCAGGCCGTAGGCGACGTTGTCGAGCACGCTCTTGTGGGGCAGCAGGCCGAAGCTCTGGAACACCATGCTGATCTTGTGCCGACGGAATTGGCGCAGGGCTTCCATGTCCAGTTGCAGGATGTCTTCGCCGTCCACCAGGATCGCACCGCTGGTGGGGTCGATCAGGCGGTTGAAGTGACGCACCAACGTGGACTTGCCAGAACCCGACAGGCCCATGATCACGAAGATCTCGCCGGTGCCGATGCTCAGGGACAAGTCGTTCACGCCGACCACGCAGCCGGTCTCGGCCAGCACCTGGTCCTTGGTCTTGCCCTGGCCGATCAGCGACAGCGCGTCCTTGGAGCGCGCGCCGAAGATCTTGAAGACGTTTTTAACTTCGATTTTGCTGACAGTAGTCATTTGCTCGCCTCATGCCGTGGACGACCATAGGCCTGGGTAATGCGGTCGATGACCACTGCGAGAATCACGATCGCCAGTCCGGCTTCGAGGCCACGGCCGACGTTGAGGGTCTGGATGCCGACGAGGACGTCTTCACCCAAGCCACGGGCGCCGATCATCGAGGCGATCACCACCATCGACAGCGCCATCATGGTGGTCTGGTTGATACCGGCCATGATGCTCGGCAACGCCAGCGGCAGTTGCACGCCGAACAGTTGCTGCCAGCGGTTGGCACCAAAGGCGTTGATGGCTTCCATGACTTCGCCGTCGACCTGGCGAATGCCTAGGTCAGTGAGACGGATCAGCGGTGGCGCGGCGTAGATCACCGTGGCGAAAATCGCCGGTACCTTGCCCAGGCCGAACAGCATCAGCACCGGAATCAGGTACACGAAGCTCGGCATGGTCTGCATGATGTCGAGCAGCGGCATCAGCACCGAACGCAGGCGATTACTGCGTGCGGACAGAATGCCCAGCGGAATACCGATCAGCACCGAGATCACCGTGGCGACCATCATCAAGGCCAGGGTCTGCATCAGCTTGTCCCACAGGCCAACCGCGCCTACCAGGAACAGCAAACCGACGATCACCGCCGTGGTCACCACCTTGCGGGTGGCATGCCAGGCGACGCCGCCGACGATGGCCAGCATCAGCCACCAGGGCGCTGCGCGCAGCAACCCTTCCAGGTTGACGATGGCCCATAGCAGGGTGTCGGAAATGTGTCGGAACACATCGCCGTAGTTGGTGACCAGTGAATCCACCCAACCGTTGACCCAGTCGGCGATGGAAAACGTAAAACTCTCAGGAAACATATCGTGCTCTCGATCCAGTGGGTTGTGGCTGGGCGTCCGGTTGCCGGTGAAGGCAACCGGAAACGCTCAACCTACAAGGCCGCGTCGATTTTCTTGGCTGCGTCGTCGCTCACCCATGCGTGCCAGACTTCAGGATGTTCCTTGAGGAAGATTTTCGCCAGTTTTGGCGACTCAATTCGCTCCTTGGCCATGCGACCCAGGTTCTGGTTCAGCAGGTCGATCGGCAGGTTGACCTTTTCCAGCACGGCCACCAGTTCCGGGGCTTGTTCGTGGAAGGTCTTGGACAGGCCGACCTTGATGCTCACGCTTTTATCCACACCGGGCTTCTCTTCCAGCTTGACCAGGTCGACCTGGCCCATCAGCGGGGTTGGCGACCAGTAGTAGAACAGGATCGGCTCGCCACGCTTGTAGCTCGACAGCACCGCCGCATCCAGCGCCGGGCCGGTGCCTGGGCGGAAGTTGGTGTAGGCATTTTCCAGGCCGTAGCTTTTCAGCATTTCGCTGTTGTCCAGCTCACAGGTCCAGCCAGCCGGGCAGTTGTAGAAACGGCCCTTGGAGGGCTCTTCCTGGTCCTTGAACACCGCGGCGTACTTGGCCAGGTCAGCGATATTTTTCAGGTCGGGTGCCTTGGCTTCCAGCTTGCGTTTGGCATCGCCTTCGATCACATAACGCGGCACGTACCAGCCTTCGATGGCACCCACCACCGGGGCGCCGACACCGACGACTTTGCCGGCCTTCTCGGCCTTGTTCCAGACTTCGCTGCGGCCGACCCACTCTTCGGCAAACACTTGGATGTCGTTGCTGCTCAGGGCGTTTTCCATGGTGATGGAGTTGCCCGGCAGGCTGTCGGTTTTGCAGTCGTAGCCTTTTTCCAGCACGGTTTGCAGGATGTCGGTGAGCAGCATGCCGCTTTCCCAGTTCAGGCCTGCGAATTTCACCGGCTTGCCGGATTCGCACCAGCCAGCTGCCTGGGCGCCGACGCTCGCCAGCAAGCCCGCAGAGAACAGTGTGGCCATCAGGGTCTTATGCATTTTCATTGTTGTGACGCTCCCAATCTTGAAATGGATTACGGCAGTCAGTAGGCATCCTGCCCTGTCCACGTCCCATCAGGCTTGTGCAGCCAGCCCGTTTGTTCTTGGTATAGCGCCCTGCTCTGTTGGCAGGATCAGTCGATCGGGCACCGTGCCGTGCCATTTTTTCGCACACAGGTAGTACAGCGCTGCCGGCAGGACCAGACCGATGATCCAGGAAATGTCGACATCACCCAGCGCAGCTACCAAAGGGCCGGTGTAGAACTTGGTGGAGATGAACGGCAATTGCACCAACACGCCGAAGACGTACACGCTGATCCCCAGCAGGTTCCAGCGACCGTAGCGACCGTTCGGATCGGCCAGCGCCGGCACGTCATAGCGGTCGCGGGTGATGCAGTAGTAATCCACCAGGTTGATCGCGCTCCAGGGCGTGAAGAACGCCAGCAGGAACAGGATGAAAGACTTGAACGCGCCGAGGAACGAATGCTGGCCGAGCAAGGCGATCAAAGTCGCGGTGCCGACAATCACCAGCACGAACACCAGGCGTTGCAAGCGCGTGACCTCCAGGCGGCCACGGAAGCCGCTGATGATGGTCGCGATGCACATGAAGCTGCCGTAGGAGTTGAGCGTAGAGATGGTGACCTTGCCGAACGCGATGCTGAAATACAGCAGCGCGGCGGTAGCCCCCGTGCCACTCAAGCCCACGATGTAGGCTACTTCGTGACCGGCGAATTGCCCGTTGGACATGGCCGCGGCAAACACGCCGAGGACCATCGCCACCTGGGCGCCAATCACCGAACCTGCGCCAGCGGCGAGGAAGGTTTTCACCGACGAGGTGTTGCTCGGCAAGTAACGTGAGTAGTCCGCCACGTACGGGCCGAAAGCGATCTGCCAAGAGGCCGCGAGCGACACCGCCAGCAGGAAGCTGCTCCAGCTGAAGTGGCGGATCTGCAGGAGTGCGCCAACGTCGGTCTGGCTCATCAAGCGGCTGAACAGGTAGACAAAGGCGATCACGCCAATGACGCTGGCGACACGACCGATGAAGTGGATCACCCGATAACCGAGCACCGTGACCAGCACGATGACACTGGCGAAGATCAGGATGCCGACGCTATCGCTGACCCCGAACAACTGGCCCAGCGCCTGACCGGACAATACCGTGCCGGTGGCGGTGAAGCCGAGGTACATCAGGCACACCAGCACGATAGGAATGGCCGCGCCATACACCCCGAACTGCACCCGGCTGGAGATCATCTGCGGCAGGCCCAGCTTGGGCCCTTGCGCCGCATGCAACGCCATGACGCCGCCGCCCAACAGTTGGCCGATAAACAGGCCGATCAACGACCAGAACACATCACCGCCCAGCACCACGGCCAGGGCCCCGGTGACAATCGCGGTGATCTGCAGGTTGGCCCCCATCCACAGGGTGAACTGGCTCAATAGACGACCGTGTCTTTCCGCTTCCGGGATGTAGTCGATCGAACGCCTTTCGATCAACGGGGTGGTGTCATTTGCAGCCATGTCGGTTCAACCTCTGATGGATTGTTCATAAAGCCTGTGTAAAACCGCTTTTCTGTGGGAGCTGGCTTGCCTGCGATGCGGGCGACTCGGTCTATCAGTAGAACCGAGGGGATGCCATCGCAGGCAAGCCAGCTCCCACATGGGTTATTTGATCATCGGGAGATTGAGGCCCTGCTCCTTGGCGCAGTCGATCGCGATCTGGTAACCGGCGTCTGCGTGACGCATCACACCGGTGGCCGGGTCGTTGTGCAGCACACGGGCAATTCGCTCAGCCGCTTCGTCGGTGCCGTCGCAGACGATCACCATGCCGGAGTGCTGGGAGAAGCCCATGCCCACACCGCCGCCGTGGTGCAGCGAAACCCAGGTCGCGCCGCTGGCGGTGTTGAGCAAGGCGTTGAGCAGTGGCCAGTCGGACACGGCGTCGGAACCGTCCTGCATGGCTTCGGTTTCGCGGTTCGGGCTGGATACCGAGCCGGAGTCCAGATGGTCACGGCCAATCACCACCGGCGCCGACAGCTCGCCGCTGCGTACCATTTCGTTGAATGCCAGACCGAGCTTGGCGCGCTGGCCCAGGCCCACCCAGCAGATACGCGCCGGCAGGCCCTGGAAGCTGATGCGCTCGCGCGCCATGTCCAACCAGTTGTGCAGGTGGGCGTCGTCCGGGATCAGCTCTTTGACTTTGGCGTCGGTCTTGTAGATGTCTTGCGGGTCGCCCGACAGTGCCGCCCAGCGGAACGGGCCAATGCCACGGCAGAACAGTGGGCGGATGTAGGCCGGTACGAAACCCGGGAAGTCGAAGGCGTTTTCCACGCCTTCTTCCTGGGCCATCTGGCGGATGTTGTTGCCGTAGTCGAAGGTCGGAATGCCTTGTTTCTGGAATTCCAGCATGGCTTTGACGTGCACGGCCATCGACTGCTTGGCCGCCTTGATCACGGCAGCCGGCTCGGTCTTGGCGCGGGCGCGGTATTCGTCCCAGGTCCAGCCGGCTGGCAGGTAGCCGTTGAGCGGGTCGTGGGCGCTGGTCTGGTCGGTGACCATGTCTGGGCGCACGCCGCGCTTGACCAGTTCCGGCAGGATTTCCGCCGCGTTACCCAGCAGGGCAATGGAGATAGCCTTGCCTTCCTTGGTGTACTTGGCGATGCGCGCCAAGGCGTCGTCGAGGTCGGTGGCTTGTTCGTCGACATAGCGGCTGTTCAGACGGAAGTCGATGCTGACTTGTTGGCATTCAATGTTCAGCGAGCAGGCACCGGCCAGGGTTGCGGCCAAAGGTTGCGCGCCGCCCATGCCGCCGAGACCGGCGGTGAGCACCCAACGGCCAGTCAGGTCACTGTTGTAATGCTGGCGACCCGCTTCGACGAAGGTTTCGTAGGTGCCTTGGACGATGCCCTGGCTGCCGATGTAGATCCAGCTGCCGGCGGTCATCTGGCCGTACATGGCAAGGCCCTTGGCATCCAGTTCGTTGAAGTGTTCCCAGCTGGCCCAGTGCGGCACCAGGTTGGAGTTGGCGATCAATACACGTGGGGCGTTGCTGTGGGTCTTGAATACGCCAACCGGCTTGCCGGATTGCACCAGCAGGGTTTCGTCGTCATTCAGGTTAGTGAGGCTCTCGACGATCTGGTCGTAGCACTCCCAGTTGCGCGCCGCACGGCCGATACCGCCGTACACCACCAATTCTTTCGGGTTCTCGGCCACTTGCGGGTCGAGGTTGTTCATCAGCATGCGCAACGGCGCTTCAGTCAGCCAGCTTTTGGCGGTGAGCTTGTTACCGTGGGCGGCACGGATTTCGACGTCACGGTATTTTGTAGGCCTGGCTTTAGAAAAATCGGTCACGACTGGACTCCTCGGCATGATGCGCGAACATGGATGGTGCGAAGGAGAGTCTTACGCACACATCTTTACTTGTACATACAAGCATATGCAATCAAGCGGCCAACTTGCTGAGGGTGCTGTTGAGATTTTTTCGGAAAGGACGCGCAAGCCTTGGAAATTAAGGCTTGGAGACTTAATGAAATTTCTTACGGAGGATTTTTACAGCAAGGGAGGTTTGGCGCGATGGCGTGGTTTTGCGCCACGTTGGGGCATTCGGTAACAAAGTGGTGCGAGGGTTGGAAACAGTTCTGTTGCTCACCACAAAACAAATGTGGGAGCGGGCTTGCCCGCGAATGCAGTGGGTCAGCCAGCCTCTCTGGTACTGATACACCGCATTCGCGGGCAAGCCCGCTCCCACAGGTTTTAATCGCGAGCGGTCAGTTCGATGATGCAGCTGCGACCCGTTACGGAGAGGTCCAACAGGCCAGTGTTACCGTCCACTTGCAGGCAATCGTGATGGCCAAGTTTCTGGTCCAGCACCTTCACTTCATCCGCCACGCTGAACACCAGCACTGTCTGCGCCGTGCTGAAGAAACGTTGCTCACCATCAATCCATTGCAGCCGCGCGTGGTAACGCTGGGGCGAGTAGATCAGGTTGAAGTCGCGGATCGGCCCGGTGATCAGGCGACATGACACTTGGCTGTCACCCTTGAACGCAAAGGCTTGCAGCGGTAGCAACCCGCGCTGTTCCTCGCCGTCTACGGTCAACACCATGCCGGCGCCCTGGATCACGGTGATCACGCGCTGGTAGCCGGCGAAGGTGGAAAACCCGCCCGACTCTGCGATATCCGCAATCGACAAACGCCAGCCAAAGCCGTCCAGCCCTGCGCCGGCATCTCGGGTGATTTCTTCAGTGCTTCCGCCGCCGTTTTTCCACGGCATGCGGACGTACTCAGCGGCGCGCCAGACTTTTACGCTACTCATTTACTGAAACGTCCTTCAAGGCTGTGACGGGAACCGGGGTGGATCAAACGCGCAGCGGTCACCGGCTGGCGGCCCGACCAGGTGCGTCGGCGAATCAACAAGCACGGCTCGGTAGGTTCGATCTGCAGCAGCTTGCACTCGGCAGCGTCGGCAAGAATGGCTTCGACCACGTGCTCGCCTTCGGTCAGCGGCGCCACCTGGTTCAGGTAGGCATACGGCGTTTGCTGGGTGAAATCCTGCTGCAGGTATTCCGGCGCGACCAGGGCATTGACGAAGCGGTCTTCGATTTGCACGGGAATGTCGTTTTCGAAGTGCACGATCAACGAATGGAAAACACGCCCGCCTTCACGCATCTCCAACGCGACAGCACGCTCGGAACCGGCGGCCTCTTCGCCGAGGTGGATGACCTGGCAGGTATGTCGATGACCGCGCGAGGCGATCTCATCGGCAATGTTGTGCACTTCGAACAGGGCCGACTGGCTCTTGGGCTCGGCGACAAAGGTGCCGACGCCTTGCATGCGAACCAGCAACCCTTCGGCGGTGAGTTCACGCAGGGCGCGGTTGATGGTCATGCGGCTGAAACCCAGCTGGCTGACCAGTTCGCTCTCGGACGGCACGCGGTAATGGGGTGGCCAGTTGCCGTTGAGAATCTGCTGGCTGATCATCTGTTTGACGCGGGCATACAAGGGCGCCGGACTTTCGTCCATGTGGGCAGCCAGCGAAGACTTGGCAGGCGGAGTCGGCACAGGGAATCCTTGCAGGGGGAAAAGATGCATAGATTGCCGGAGTTTACCGAGCAGGCAAACGTCTGTATATGTATATACAAATAAACACACGACCGGGGTGCCTTGATCATGTCCGCTTTCTTTGCCGAACGCGCGCTGCTGCCTAATGGATGGGCCAATGATGTACGTCTTGAAGTCAGCGCTGAGGGCCTGCTGACAAAGGTTGAGGCCAATGCCAGCGCAGAGGGTGCCGAACGGCTGAGAGGCCCGGTATTGGCGGGCATGCCGAACCTGCACTCCCATGCATTCCAGCGCGCCATGGCCGGTTTGGCCGAAGTGGCGGGCAATCCGAATGACAGCTTCTGGACCTGGCGCGACCTGATGTACCGCATGGTCGGCAAGATCAGCCCGGAACAATTGCAGGTGATCGCGCAACAGCTGTATATCGAGATGCTCAAGGCCGGCTACACCTCAGTGGCCGAATTTCACTATGTGCATCACGACGTCAGCGGCCAGCCGTATGCCGATCGCACGGAACTGTCACGGCAGATCAGCCAGGCGGCGGCCAGCAGCGGGATTGGCCTGACACTGCTGCCTGTGCTTTACACCCACTCCGGTTTTGGCGGCCAGGCGCCGAATGAAGGCCAGCGGCGGTTTATCAACAGCACCGAGCAATACCTAGACCTGCAGGCGCAGCTCAAACCCATCCTCGCCGCACAAACGGCGCAGCAGTTGGGGCTGTGTTTCCACTCGTTGCGCGCGGTGACGCCACAGCAAATCAATGACGTGCTGGCCGCCAGCGACAAGGCGTGCCCGGTGCATATCCACATCGCCGAACAGCAGAAGGAGGTCGAAGACTGCCTGGCCTGGAGCGGCAAACGCCCGCTGCAATGGCTGTATGACAACGTTGAAGTGGATGAGCGCTGGTGCCTGGTGCATGCCACTCATGCCGATGCGGATGAAGTCGCACGCATGGCCAAGAGCCGCGCGATTGCCGGCTTGTGCCTGACCACCGAGGCTAACCTGGGTGATGGGATTTTCCCGGCGGTGGAGTTTCTGGCCCAAGGCGGACGCATGGGCATCGGGTCCGACAGCCATGTGTCATTGAGCGTGGTGGAGGAGTTGCGTTGGTTGGAATATGGCCAGCGCCTGCGCGATCAGCGGCGTAATCGTTTGTATCGCAGTGATCAGCCGATGGTCGGCCGTACGCTGTTTGATGCCGCGCTGGACGGCGGCGCCCAAGCGTTGGGGCAACCGATTGGTCGGCTGGAAGTGGGCAAGCGTGCGGATTGGATTGTGCTGGATGGCAATGATCCATACCTGGCGACGGCAACAGAGGATGGGATTCTGAATCGCTGGCTGTTTGCGGGTGGGGATCGGCAGGTGCGGGATGTGCTGGTGAATGGAAAGTGGGTGGTGCGCGATGGGCATCATGCCGGCGAAGAAGAAAGCAGCCGGGCGTTCACGCAAGTCTTGAGAGCGCTACTGGGCTAACACGCGACACATAATAAATGTGGGAGCTGGCTTGCCTGCGATACAAGCACCAAGGTGTATCAGTTACACCGTGGTGATGCTATCGCAGGCAAGCCAGCTCCCACATTTTTTGATCGGCGGTGGCCCAGGGTTATTGTGAGGTCTTTGCCATCTGCTTGTCGGACGTACGCCAGATCAATCGCGTGGTGTCATACCCCTGCTGCCGCGCCCTGCTCAACAGGTCTTCGCGGGTGTCCGCACTGACCGTCGGTGTGCGCGACAGGATCCACATATAACGCCGGCTCGGGCTGCCCACAATCGCGGTCTTGTAGTCATCGCTGACATACAACACCCAGTAATCGCCCTTGGCGACGCCCGGCAACAGCGCGGTGAACCAGTTATTGAATTCCACCCAGAGCTTGTCGGTTTTGCCCGGCACTTGCGGGGTGGCGGTGCCCTTGGCTTCTTCCCACTTCCATTCAGTCGTCAGGCAGCGGTTGAACACCGACATGTCGCCATCGGGCAACAGGGTGTAGCGGGCTTCGGACTGCGCGCAGTTGCGCTGGAAGTACATCGGCAATCGGGCCAACTCATACCAGGTGCCCTGGTAACGCTTGAGGTTGACGTTGCTCGCTGTCTTGGGTTGCAGATCATCGCCAGAATGGCTGGCGCAGCCCGCCAAAAACAGGCTGGCACAAAGGAACAAAACAAAACGCATCATTCTTCTTCTCCCGCAGGCTCTCGCCCCGGTTTACTTCAGGCCTTGCCCGGAAAACATCAGAACTTTGTCACCGGCATATTGAACGCTGATAAAGCTGGTTTTATCGCCCCAGGTGCAACTGGACATACCCAGCGCGCCGGAACAATCGGTCGGCTTACCCAGCAACGACTCCACTTCAGCCTTGGCCATGCCAGCCGACAACTTCGCGTAGTTTTCTTGATTGACCTTGCTGCAAGCGCCCAACAACACGCAAAAAGCCAGCAAAGCGAGACGGCGTAACGACATGGAAAAACTCCTGGAGGGACTAAGCAGCGTGGGTATCTGCCAGAAGCTTAGAAGGGAAAAGAGGTGTCTGGTTCCCGATGAGCGAAAACAAAAAAGCCCCGAAAACGCTGAAACGTTTCGGGGCTTCTTCAAGGGTGAACCGGCTCACAACAACGCCGCTCACTTATCGCATCAACTTACTTCTTGTGATACGCCGTCACACGCTCAACTTCTTCCTTCGAACCCAGGAACACCGCCACACGCTGGTGCAGGCCTTCAGGCTGGATGTCGAGGATACGCTGGTGGCCGTCGGTGGACGCGCCGCCCGCTTGCTCAACCAGGAAGGACATCGGGTTGGCTTCGTACATCAGGCGCAGTTTGCCTGGCTTGGACGGCTCGCGGCTGTCGCGTGGGTACATGAACAGGCCACCACGGGTCAGGATACGGTGCACGTCGGCAACCATTGCGGCCACCCAGCGCATGTTGAAGTTTTTCTTCAACGGGCCTTCTTCGCCGGCCATCAACTCGCCCACGTAGCGGGTCACAGGTTCTTCCCAGTGACGCTGGTTGGACATGTTGATCGCAAATTCCTGGGTGGACGCAGGAATGGTGATGTCTTCGTGGGTCAGTACGAAGCTGCCCATCTCGCGATCCAGGGTGAAGCCTTTGACGCCGTCGCCCAGGGTCAGCACCAGCATGGTCTGTGGGCCGTAAATGGCGTAACCGGCCGCAACCTGCTCGGTGCCTGGCTGCAGGAAGGCCTTTTCGTTCAGGGCTTCGTTCTGGCTCAGGTATTCGTTCGGGCAACGCAGCACCGAGAAGATGGTGCCGACCGGGGCGTTGATGTCGATGTTGGACGAACCGTCCAGTGGGTCGAACACCAGCAGGTAGGCGCCTTTCGGGTATTTACCGGGGATCTGGTAGGCATTGTCCATTTCTTCGGACGCCATGCCGGCCAGGTGACCGCCCCATTCGTTGGCTTCGAGCAGAATCTCGTTGGAGATCACGTCGAGTTTCTTCTGCACTTCGCCCTGCACGTTTTCAGTGCCCATGCTGCCCAGGACACCACCCAATGCGCCTTTGGACACGGCGTGGCTGATTTCCTTGCAAGCACGCGCCACCACTTCGATAAGGAAGCGCAGATCGGCAGGCGTGTTGTTGCTGCGGGTCTGCTCAATCAAATAGCGACTCAAGGTAACGCGGGACATGTAAGGCTCCGGAAAATGGGGGGCTTGAAAACCCGCGCAGTTTAACGCGAGTCGGGGCGTATTTCCTCCTATCAGAGGATTTAAACCCAATAGAGTTCATGGACTTTATTCAACGTGCCACCGACGGCTTGCGCAGCAAACTGTAGGCCATGGCACCCAGTGCCGCCACGCCGAGCAGTAACACGGCCCACAGGCCGAGTTTCTTCCAGTCGGTACCGTCTTCGGGCAAGGCGGCAATCGCAGGCGGTTTGACCGCGATTTCTCCGAGCAAGGTAGCCTGGCCCAGCGCCTTCAAACGCTCGGGACTGTAATCGGGAATCAGCGTCGAGAGTGGCAAGCTCGCGGCTTTCACGGATGCGTTCCCCAGCGCCAGGCTGAAGGGCGGCTCACCCCGCGCCAGGAACACCAGTTGCGTGGCACGCACGGCCACGCGTAAGGCGGGGGCTTCGACGCCCAGTCCACCGCCCCGCTCGTCCACTTGCAACTTCAACTGGGCAACCGTCTGGCCCGGCAACTGCAATTCATCCTGCACCACGTCCTTGCCGTTCTGGGTCAGGCGGTACAGCAGGCCATTGCTCAACGGCTGCCAGGTCTGCTTGGCGTCACTTCGACCCGACAACGTCACCGGCGCCAGCGTGTTGGGCTGCTTCAACTCGACCCGCAAGCGCTCGACATTCAGCCCCGTCGGCAATTGCCAACTGTACTCTCCCGCCTTGAGCCGCTCCCCTGGAAAGGCCTGCGACCACACCAACGGCATCGGCAAGGTGCTGCTAGTGGCGCTCTCCAGCTTGGCCGACGTCAACAACGGCGCCGCCTGGCCTTGCCACACCAGCCGCAAATAACGCGCCGATTGCCCCGGCAAGTTCACGTCATGCTGCTCGACCCGGTCATCGGCAAATGACAAGCGCGCCACTTGCCCATCGCCCCAGGCTTTCCAGTGCTGCAAATCATCACTGGCTTCAATACTGAAACGCTGGAAGCCCTCCTGCTCGCGACTCCAGTCCAGGCTCAATTGCTGCAGGGGCGCCTTGATTGCACTGGCGTCCAATACCCAGCCCCGCAGCACTTGCTTGCCGGGCTTGGGGGCTGTGGACGGTTTGATTTCCACCAGGGTGCCGGAAGTGGTGGCCTTCATTACCACGTCTGGCAGGGCTTGCTGGGTGTCGGCGGCGTACAGCGGGAACCACTTCACCGCCGTAACGTTGCGACTTTCGCTGCGCTGCGAGGCCTGACGCGATAACGCATAGGCCTGCGGCTCGCCGGCGGCGTTGAACACGCGCACATCGCCAAGATCGGCCTGGCGCGCGTTCAATTGCACCGCCAGCGGCAGCTCCAGGCGATACCAAGGGCCGCTGCCGCTGACGTTCAGCGGCACCTGGGAGGTGAAGTCGGCCGGCGTTTCCTGCGCCCACACAGACAAGGTCGTACACAGGCCCAGCACGGCCACGCTCAACTTACCGATCAAGAGGATGCTCCTTCAGTGTCCGACACCGGTTCGGCGCGCTTGGGTGGCAGCGGTGCGAAGTAACCCACCACCAGCAACAGCCCACCCACACCTATAAACGACACGATCCGCGCCAGACCGCCGCGGTTGCTCAGTTCGACAAAGAACAACTTGGCGACCACCACCGCAATCAACACTGCACCGATCAGCCACACCTCGCGGCGATGGCGCAGGTGGCCGCCGATCATCAGGCCGAGAGCGATCAGGGTCCAGACAATCGACAGGCCGGCCTGTACCAGCATGGATTCGAGCAACGCATCCAGTTGAAACGGCACGCCGCCCCAATGGTGGGCAGTGCGCATCACCAGCGCAGTGAAGAAGGCAAACAGCGAAACACCCACGACACCTTGGGCGACAAGCTCGGTACGCGGCCCCCGTAGCGGCGCGACACTTCGCGCGCACCAATACACACCCAGCAGCGCAAAGAGCAGGCCCAGGTCCAGCGGGTTGACCAGCGGCACATAGGGCAGCGGTTTGGCCGTGCCGTCGCTGAAGCTGTTCGCCAGCCAGAACCAGCCAAGCATCAGCACCGCCAATGGCACGGCCGCCAACACCCGATATTCCCTTGGATACGCCGCCACCGGCCATGGCCAACGACGTGGCGAAGCGGCCAGCACGAGATAGAGACTTGGCAGGATCGCCCAGCCCAGCCAGCGCCAGGCGTTGTACTCGGCAGTAAACCTCAGAAGACCGTAGCGCAACTCCAGCGCCAATATGCCGATCAGCATCCAGCAGCCGAGTACGTGGGCCACGCTCAACGCCTTGGCGGGCACAATCACCGCCAGGCGTCGCAGCGAGATGAAATGCACCACAAATACCGCCGACCACGCCAGCCAGCCGTACTCCGCCGCGGGGTGGTAATAAGTATGCCCGTATACCAGCAACACCAAGCCCACCGCTGGCATCAGCAGGGTGGACAACACCCCCAGCGACACCCACTTCAGGCGCGCAGCCAGCAGCATCCAGATCGCGACGCTGATTGCCGCGCACCCCAGCAGGAATGCCCCCTGCAATTCCTGTGGAATAAACCGCAACACTTCGCCGATCAGCGCCAACGTCCACCAAGCCGCGCCCCAGACCAACAGCAAGTCGCAAAGGCGTTGCAGCTTCAACACGGCAAACACCGGCGCATGGGGTTCGCGCTGCAAGCGCCAGGCGCCGACCAGCGCAGCCAGGCCCAGTACCATCGGCGTCCAGAAACCGCTGTGGGCCAACGGACGCAGCCCCTCGCTGGTCAGTGGCCCGAGCAACTCCGGTACCGCCAGCAGGAAAGAACCGCCCCCCACCAATTGCAGCAACAAGCCGAACACAAAACTAACCCGCTGTTGCAGGTACAGGCTCAGCCAGATGACCAACAGGCCACTGGCCGCCCACACGCCACTGGCACTTTCCCACGGCAGCACGAACAGCACCGCAAGGTTGATCAATACGAGGCCCGCCAACAGCACCACCGACAAACCGCGCAGCAGTCGCACATCGCTGCGCACGATGTCGTCACGCGCCGCCAACAACATGCCGCCGATCAAGGCCAAGCCAATCAACGACGCCGTGAGCAAACCGCTCCAACCGGCATTGAACACCGCTGCGCCGTCGCCACCTTGCAATCGCAGCAGGAACACCGCGCCACCCAGCAATTGCACAGCGAATGCAGTGAACAGGAAGGTACGCGAGCCGATGCGCAGGCCTATAAAAAGCGTCACCAGGCCAGCGATTGCCCAACTCACAGCGGTGCCTTGGGTATCCAGCAACAAGGGCGCGAGCAGGTACAAAAAGCTCAAGCCAAGGCTCGCCAACACCGGGAGGCCTTTGCGCTCCCAGTCTGAGGACTGCTCCTCGGACGCCTTGCGCAACTGGTCAAAGCTGAACAACAACGCAGCGCCCAGCAACAGCGCGCCCAGCGGCGCGCCACTGAGCAAGGTGTGCTCACCGGAACGCAATTCACTGAGGAACGCCAGCGCCGAACCCACTTGCAGCAACAGGCCAAATGCGCGCGCCAACGGCCGCTGCTGACGCAAGCCGAGCCAGAAAATGCCGGCGCCTTCCACCGCCCAGGCCGCCGCCGTCCAACGCGCGTCGAGGCCCAGGGGGATGGCCAGGCTGGCAAAGATCACCCCCAAGGCCAGGCAGGTTTCCGCCAGCAGCAAGGCGCGCCCACCGCTCAGCAGTCGTGCCAGGCCCATGTAGACGATGCCCAGGCCCAAGGCGCTGAACGCTGCGGCAAACTCCAGGTGCTGCACCAGCGCAAACTGCAAGCCGAAACCCACCAGCGGCGGGCCGAACAGCATGCTGCCGTCGACATAATCACCTTTGGCCGCCGACCAGCGCAGCAGTGCGCCACGGCTGTCATCCTCGGGCGCGTCGCGCATCTCCAGCAATTTACGCCGGGCGAACAGCAGGCCGATAGCCAGGTACATCAGGAAAAACAGCATCAGGAACGGTTCGGTACTCCACAGCAATTCCGGCGTGTAGGAGCGCATGCCCCAGGCGAAGCCGATCCCAAAGGTGCCGACAAAACCGATCAGGTTGAGCAGGCGCCAGGCCTTGAACCAGGCGATGGCGAGAATGCCCGCGTTGAGCAAGGCAAAGTAACTGAATAGCGCCACATGGTTGCCGGCGCCGGTGGACGTGAGGATCGGCGCCGCAAAACCGCCGAGCGCCGCTGCACAGGCCAGTCCCAGCGCATCCTGGGTGATTGCCAGGATCGCCGAAAACACCGTGACCGCCACCAGCAAGCCCAGGGCCGCACCGGGATCGATCAACGGGTGCAGGCGCATCGCGGCAAACACCGTGAGGTACAGCACCGCGATCCCGGTGCCTTGCAGCATCAGACCATAGTTGCTGTTGCGCAGCCGCAGCCACCAGCCCAACCCCAGCAGGCCCAATGCAGCAGCAGCCACCCCGGCGTAACGTAATTCGATCGGCACCACCATGCCTTCGGTGGCATAGCGCAACAGGAACGCCAGACCGAGGAACAACAGCACCACGCCGACACGCAGCACGGTGTTGCCGCCGAACAACCAATTGCGCGCGCCACTAATGGCGCGCTCGATCAAGTTGGGGCCACGGGGGATGGCAGGTTCTTTAGGTTCTGTTATCGGGACGGGCGCCCATACATCAGCCGGCAGCGGCTGGCTTGGTTCGGCAACGATGGCAACCGGCGCCAATTCGGCCGGCAGCTCCCAAACCAGATCGGGCGCTTTGGCAACAGGTGTGGGTTCAGGGATTGGGGCTTCGCCGACGATATTGCTCGGCGGCGTGGGCACTTCCATCTGCCGCAGACGATCACCCAGCGCAATCAGCGCCTTCTGCGTGGTTTCCAACTGACGCGCCTGTTGGTCCGCCTGAGTCGCCAGCTTTGACAGGCGAATCGCCTGGCCAATGCCCAAGCCCAACAGCGCACCGATGCCCGCGTCACTGAACGACTCATCGAGCGTCCAGCCGAGCACCAGGCCAATCAGCATGAAAATCCATTGCATGGTCGATATCCCTAAGCAGCCCGAGGCAGGCAAACTGGCGCCTAGTATATCGACGCAGACCCCATGTGGAAGCAAGCTTATGTGGGGACCGGGCTTGCCCGCGATGTAGACACCTCGGTGTATCTGTCACACCGAGGTGATGCTATCGCAGGCAAGCCAGCTCCCACATAAGCCCGCACACATGTGCAGGCCAGCGATGTTTAGTCGAGAGCTTTCCAGATCTCTGTCGCGTACTCCCTGATGGTCCGGTCCGAACTGAACCAGCCCATGCGCGAGGTATTCAGCACCGCCGAACGCCACCACGCCTTGGAGTCATGCCAATGCGCCTCGACCCGCGCCTGAGCGTCCCAGTACGAATCGAAGTCGGCACACACCAGGAAACGGTCGTAGTCGATCAGCCCATCGATCAGCCCCACGTACCGGCCCGGATCATCCGGCGAGAACACCCCGCCCCGAATCGCTTGCAGCACATCATTCAACCGATGGGACGCTGCAATGTCGGCCCCGGCGTTGAATTCACCGGCGTGTTTGCGCGCTTCCACCTGCTGCGCACTGAGGCCAAAGATAAACATATGCTCGGCACCGACGCGTTCGTGCATCTCGACGTTGGCGCCGTCCATGGTGCCGATGGTCAGCGCGCCATTGAGGCCGAACTTCATGTTGCTGGTGCCCGAGGCTTCAAAGCCGGCGGTGGAGATTTGCTCCGACAAGTCCGCTGCCGGGATGATGCTTTCCGCCAGGCTCACGTTGTAGTTGGGCAGAAACACCACCTTGAGCAATCCGCGCACCGTCGGGTCGTTATTGACCGTGCGGGCGATGTCGTTGGTCAGCTTGATGATCAGTTTGGCCTGGTGATAACTGGCCGCCGCCTTGCCCGAGAAGATTTTCACACGCGGCACCCAATCGGTGCCCGGCTCGGCGCGGATCGCCTGGTACAGCGCCACGGTGTGCAGAAGGTTGAGCAACTGGCGCTTGTATTCGTGGATGCGCTTGACCTGCACGTCGAACATCGCCGCCGGGTTGACTGCAATGCCCAGGCGCTCATGAATGATGTCCGCCAGCGCACGCTTACTGTGCAGACGCTGCTCGGCGAATGCCTTGCGGAACGTCTGTTTTTCGGCAAACGGCTCAAGCTCCACCAGCCGCTCTTCGGGCTTGTCGAGAATATCCCGGCCGAGCGCTTCCACCAGCATGGACGTGAGCTTGGGGTTGGCCTGGTACAACCAGCGACGGAAGGTAATACCGTTGGTTTTGTTATTGATGCGCTCCGGGTACAGCTTGTGCAGCTCGGAGAACACTGTGCTGCGCATCAACTGGGTGTGCAGGCCGGACACGCCATTGACGCTGTGAGAGCCAAGGAACGCCAGGTTGCCCATGCGCACGCGGCGGCCGTTGTCTTCTTCGATCAGCGACACGGCGCGTAGTACGTCAAAGTCGTGGATACCTTTGGCGCGCAGCGAATCGATGTGCTGGGCGTTGATCAGATAGATGATCTGCATGTGCCGGGGCAGCATGCGTTCCATCAAGCCGACCGGCCAGGTTTCCAATGCCTCGGGCAACAGCGTGTGGTTGGTGTACGACAGGGTTTCGACCGTCACATCCCACGCGGCTTCCCACGGAATGTCATGCAGGTCGACCAACTGACGCATCAACTCGGCCACGGCGATGGACGGGTGGGTGTCGTTGAGTTGGATCGCCGCGTGTTCGCCCAGGCTGAGTACCGAGCCATGCATGTTCTTGTGGCGACGCAGTAGGTCTTGCAGGGAGGCGGCGACGAAGAAGTATTCCTGGCGCAGGCGCAATTCCTGCCCCGCTTCGGTGCTGTCGGCCGGGTAAAGCACTCGGGAGATGCTTTCGGCACGTGCTACTTCGGCGACGGCGCCCAGGTGATCACCGGCGTTGAAACGTTCCAGGTGCAAGTCTTCCACTGCGCGAGCACGCCACAGGCGCAAGGTGTTGACGCTGGCGCCGCGCCAGCCGACGACCGGAGTGTCATAGGCAATGGCGCGCACAGTTTCGTTCGGCGTCCACCGCTGAATCATCTTGCCGGTGCCGTCATCCAGGGTTTCAACACTGCCACCGAAGCCGATCGGGTACACCACTTCAGGGCGTTCGAATTCCCAGGGGTTGCCGAAATCCAGCCAGTGTTCGGTCTGCTCCTGCTGCCAACCATCGACAATCGCCTGGCGGAACAGGCCGTGTTCATAACGGATGCCATAGCCATGGCCGGCAATGCCCAACGTCGACATGCTTTCCATAAAGCACGCCGCCAGGCGGCCCAGACCACCGTTGCCCAGCGCCGCATCGGGCTCCAGTAGGCGGATGCGCTCCAGGTCGACGCCCAGCTCCGACAGCGCTTCGCGCGCAATCTCCAGCACGCCCAGGTTGCTCAGGCTGTCATAGAGCAAGCGGCCGATGAGGAACTCCAGGGAAAGGTAATAAACTCGCTTCTGGCCTTTGCGGTAGATGCGCCGCGTGTGGTCCATCCAGTGATCGACCATCTGGTCGCGTGCGGCCAGGGCAATGGCTTCGAACCAGTCGTGGTCGAAGGCGTGATCCGGGTCCTTGCCCACCGCGTAGGTGAGTTTGGTCAAGACGGCATCGCGGAATGCGGCTACCTCTGCTTCTCGTGCAAGTGGTTCCTGAGACATCAATTGCGACCTCGGGCGAGATAGAAGGAGTTGCTAGAGCCTAGACGGTCTGACAGACGGTAGACGCTCTGGTTCGGCAGTTTTTTAACGCATTTACCTTTGCAGGGTTTTGATGCATTGGCCGTGCCTGCTTTTGGCAAACGCGCACCTTCTGGCCGAAACCCACAAAATATTGTTCAAAAAATCACCAATCCCGGTATGATCGCGCGCCCGGATACAGCCCCACCTTTTGGAACCCTGATGAAGCCTCAATTGATCGCCGCCGCGGAACTCGACCGTCTCGAAACGTGGCAGAAATATTCCGCGCACATGTGCGGTGGTTGCGTGTCCAGCTGCTGCACGCTGCCGGTCGAAGTGAAGATCAAGGACCTGATCCGCATCGGTATCGTCGATGAGTTCGAGCGCGGCGACCCGCCGAAGAACATCGCCAAGCGGCTGCAGAAAGAAGGCATCGTCGAGCGCTTCAATTCCAAATCCGAGATTTTTACCCTGCAGCGCATGAGCAACAACGATTGCCTGTACCTGGATCGTAAGACGCGCTTCTGCACTATTTATGACAAGCGCCCGGATACTTGCCGCAACCACCCGAAAATCGGGCCGCGGCCAGGGTATTGCGCGTACAAGCCGAAGGAAGTGGTGCGCGAGACCAAGTTCAAGACGCTCGATAAGTTCTGATCCAGATTTTTGCAGGGTTCTTGAGGGCCCTATCGCAGGCAAGCCAGCTCCCACAGTTGGAATGCATTCCAATGTGGGAGCCGGGCTTGCCCGCGATGAGGCCAGCACAGTAAACGCAAAATCCCAGGCATAAAAAAACGCCCCCCGTCTTTCGACCCGGGGCGGGTTTTTTTTAG